>SKPS01000200.1 GCA_007119395.1 Lentimicrobiaceae bacterium | reverse complement strand
GATGTGGGCGCTGAATTGAAATGCTCCTCCTCCAACTTACTTATGAACATCTGGTAAAGCTCATGATATGACTTCATGGTGTAAACAGAGAATTAATGTTAACAGGAGGCTAAATTACATATAACAGGCCGTTAAACAAAAAGTTTTCTACTTTTGAATACTGATGAAGAGAACACATACATCGATTTCAGTGGCAATTTTGGCCGGTGGGAGGAACCGCAGGTTTGATGGTCGCGTTAAAGCCCTGCTGCCCTGGAAGGGGAAAACGCTCATCCGGCACCAGGTCGACATCTTTTCCGGCATCACCGATGACCTGATGGTGATCACCCATCATCCCGAACTGCTAAACCTTCCCGGCATACCGATGTATCACGACGTTATTCCGGGGGGAGGCCCCCTTTCGGGGATCCATGCGGCACTGCATCATGCAACATGCAGCCATACGCTGGTGGTGGCCTGTGATATGCCGTTTGTCAGCACACAGGTCATTACAGAGCTGATCATGGCCTCAGCGCAATACCCGCACCTGGTCATAGCACCCACCCATGCCAAAGGGGTAGAAACGCTCTTCAGCCTCTGGCCGGCCACAATACTACCCCTCCTCGATACATGGCTCAGAGAAGATCAGTCGAAACGGATCCTCGATTTCCTCAAACACCACCAACGCCTTTTCAACATGAAAACCGAAGCAGACCCCACCACCTTCACCAACATCAACACCCCAAAGGATCTGGGGGAGGCAGAAAAAATACGAATTAAGAAGTATCAGTGACGGTATAGGTGTAAGTATGGGTGCCAATAACCCATCACCCAAAAGCAAAAAACCACCTGCAGCTCTACTGCAAGTGGTTCCGGGGTTGCCCGACTAGGACTCGAACCTAGACTCTTCTGATTCAGAGTCAGACGTGTTGCCAGTTACACCATCGGGCAATGGTTTTGAAGCGCAAAAATAACACTTTTCTTTTATACAACACCCCTTTTATCCACAAAAAGACAAGGCGACTTTACGACTTTACGACTTACGACAAGGCGACGCAACGACTATATGTGAACGGCAAACTGGCTTAACTAAGTGTCTATTAGTGATCTAAGCGCCATAGTGGTAAAGAAAATCGTGAGCCACCCGCTAAGCAAATAGACAACTATTCACTATTCCCTAAAAAAACGCCCTCACCTGCACGGTGCCTACATGTACAGCCGGGGTATCCGGTGACTTTCGGCCATTATACTGCACATTCACCTGCATATTGTTGGCAAGGGTTCGCTGGTACGCCAGCGTCCAGGTGAAGTTTTCACCTATTTGCAGCCCTTCGAGCATTTCAAAGGCGATGGAGTTTTGCGGTGTGCTGTTGTAGTTGATTTTGATAAATTCGATGGTTGCCAGTATGCTCCCTTTCATGGGTGCGCTGTGCCGGAACTCGGTGCTGAGGCGGTGGAGGGTGGCGTGTTCGTTGCCGGCTCCGGTGTTTCGTTTGTCGGTAAGTGCGTAGCGGGTTCCGATACGGTATTGCGTGCCGGGTTGGTATTGCAGCTCCAATGCACCGCCATTCAACAATATGTTGAAATCGTTTGCGGCAAAGTACTCCGAAGTGCGCTCCCGCACACCTGTGTTCCCTTCACCTCGCAGAATGAATGACCTGCTGATATTCCAACGTGTGCGCAACTGGTGCTGCGACTGTCCACGCTCCTCAAAGCCGTTCACCAGCAGTATCCTCGAAGCGTTCTGCAGCAGTGTGTATTCGATGCTGTATTTGCTGCTGCTGCGGTTAAAGAAGATGGTGTTCCTTAACGAGTAGCTGAGGTTGAGCAGCTGGGGGTTATCGAAGGGGATGATCCAGGGGTTGAGTGCCGCCGTGATCTCTTCGCCACCCACTTTTTGCTCCACGCGGTAGTGACCCATGCCTGAAAAGCGGGCCAGCAGCCTGCCTGACCGCTTTTCTCTGTTGGCCACAATGGCCGGGTCAACATTCACGGTTTGACTGTACTGCATGGTATAGACCCGTTCAAACTCATTGGTGGGAGTGAACACCCTGATATAGTTTGCTTCGTCTTGAAAGACTGCTATTTCAAACTCATCGAGCTGTTTGATGCTGTCACCGTTGTAGTCGATCCAGGTGTACACACCCTGCCCCGGGGCTACTTCGAGGTAGGTGAATTCCCTTTTGTATTCGAGGCCGGAGCCAAACTCATAGAAGATATTTCCTCTGATCATGCCGCGCCACAGGCGATGGTTATATTCGGCTCTGCCGAGCAGGCTCTCTTCAGGACGAAGCTGTTGTGCTGTATCTTGCAGATGGAGGGTTCTGTACCCCACATTGAGGTTGAGCTGGTGATGGGGGGTGTTGCGTGTGGCGATGCCTGTCCATATCTCATCGGCACGTGCTGAATGTATGAATCCATCAGCGCGGGGGGTGTAGTCAAACCGCTGTCCCCCTCTCAGTTGGGTGGTGATCTTCGCGGTATCACTCCCTGTTTCCAGTTTGGCTTCCCATCGTTGAAAGGCAAAGGAGCTGCCAAAGAGAGTATCACCTGCGCCGGGTAGCCTTTGTCTGTTCTCTTCGCCTTCCTGCAACAATGAGAACGAAAACCTTTCACCACGTCGTCCGGCTGTCAGGTGGTGTCTCAGGAATCCTGCGGGCATGTAGTTGTTCATATTTTCGGTGTAGGAACCTCTGCCCGAGAGGTTCCATTTGCCGGGGGTGGCTGCTGCAACCACTGAATGGCGCAGCGCGTAGTCATCTTTGCCGTGGTAGAGCGGTTCAAAGGTGTAGTCGCCCGAGAAGCCTCCTGATCCAGACAACCGAAGCGACACCTTGCCATAGTGCTCGTCGGCCATTTGCGCTCCCGTCCGGTTCCAGTCTCTCTCAAACTCCACCTCCCTGAAACGGTCTAAAGGGGTAAAGCGTCGGCTCACATACCGGTACAGCCCTTCGGTGCTGAACTGCCACCGAAGGGTGTCCCCTTGCTGGTGCCCGGGTTGCCGGCGAAACCCGGTGGTAAAGGCGATGCCCACGTTGTCGTCTTTGTCTTTCGTGCTGAAACGGTTCTGATCCATCACCGACAGTCCGGTTTCAGCAAAGAGGGTTAGGTGCTCAGAGGCTTTCACGGTACCACCAATGGTCAGCATCTGCTGTTGCTTGGGTGTTACCAGCAAAATGACCGGCTCGTAATCGCCCATCAGAAGTCCCTCTTCAGGGGCAACCCATTTGTACACTTTCCCGTTGGCGGCACTGGTGGTCTGACGATAGTGGCCGTTGCCTGCGCCCACAAAGGTGAAACCAACCCTGAACCGCGCACTGTCGGGGTGTACAGAGTAAACGTAAATCTCAGGATACAACACCCCATTCACCACCGTATCGACCTGCTTGTACAGCACCTCACTGTTGTTGAAAGGCACCTCTTTCACGTTGGGCACTACCGCCTGCGACAAGTCGTCACCGATTTCGTTTAGGAGGTCCATGTTATCACGGATCAGTTGTTCCTGGCTCATCGGTTGTGAGCGGATATCCTGTTCGGTAAAATACTGCAACGAAAGTGTGGTTCTGCCGTTGGTAGCTTCCTGGTGCAGGTAGGCCATGGAGCGGTTGTAGTTGCGTTCGGCATACTCAAAGGTGACCATAAAGCGCATTTCACGTGTAACGGGGCGGTTGGGTGTAAAGGTGATTTGTGCGGTATTGTAGTCGATCACATAGTCGTTGTTGGCACCACGCGTGAGGAGCCGACCATCGAGGTAGATCTGTTCGGTACCGGCCAGCACCATAATAAACTGTTCGTTATTGGCGCCGGTGAGCTTATAGGGCCCCTGGTTCCCTTCGATGCCGTTGAACCGGTTGGTATGAAATTTCCCTCGGGCAACGGACCCCGACACCCGGGTGGTGAGATTCCATTGTTGCTCACTGCCCGCTGTGGCTCGCCCGGTAAACAAGAGGCCTTGCCCTTTCTTGTTGAAAACCATGAAGTTCCCTGCGCCGTTTTGCAGCTCAATGTCACCGGCAGAGAGCTCCCAGTGTTGTGTGTTGATACGGATATATACTTTATCGAACTCTCTGAGTTGTTGGCTTGAGCCGTCGGGTTGAATAGGCATGGTGTTGTCAGTGATGGCTGCCACGATCCCGATACCCGGTGCGATCTCTCCTGCCAGCTGCAGGTTCATGGTGGAGTTCAGCACAGCATCCTGGTTGTTGCCTACCGACACCGACCTTGAGATGGAGCCGCTTCTACGCAGGTCACCAAAGCCGAAGAGCCCGTCGGGATCCGTTGTCTGTCTTTCGTCAATGGTGTAAAGGTATGAACCATCGGGACGGGGTCTGAGTTCCGGTTCCGGCTGCAACACCCTATCGTAATACATGTGAGTGATTGATCGTGGGAAGACCCGGTATACAGCAAGATACGCAGTATCGGGGCGTGCAAGCAGTGCCGGGTACAGATACAACGAAGGCTCCCAGGGAACAACTGTATAGAGGCTGTCGGGCAGCGTATCGCCCTGCTGACCTATCAGAACAAACGTACCGGGCACAATGCTTACCGTATCGAAAACAGATGGCGCAGCATCCGGCATGACCACCCGATAACGCAGCGTGGAGGGGTGCTGCGTCAGGGCCTCATGAGGAGCTCCACACAGCACAACCATCAAAAACAGACCGGTGATGAGTTGTTTCAGAGAATGCATCCGGTTGGTTAACGTGGGCGTTAAGCAGTTGTTGCCACGGCAAAGATAGAGAAAGCAACGCACCCGATGATAACGTACCCTTTAACGGTTAAGGTATAAAGGGGGATCAGTTTTTCGGCCTGAAAGTGTATATGGCCGCAGTTGCTTACCTTTGCACCGTTTTATTCATCTGACAGGAATCTATGTATGATTGATAACACCAAAAAGGTACAGGAGCGAGTAGTATTGGCAGGGGTGATCTCATCAAAAGAGGATCGGCGTAAAATTGATGAGTACCTTGATGAGCTTGCATTTCTGGTAGACACTGCCGGAGGTGTGGTGATTGAGAGGTTTGTACAATCGTTGAACTATCCTGATCCACGCACTTTTCTGGGGAGTGGAAAGCTGGAAGAGGTAGCTGAATTTATCCGTGAAGAGAAGATCGATCTGTTGGTGTTTGATGACGAGCTGTCGCCATCACAGATTCGCAACATTGAGCGAATGGTGGGGTGTCGTATTCTGGATCGCAACAACCTGATACTGGACATTTTTGCCAGGCGGGCGCGCACGGCGCATGCGAGGGTTCAGGTGGAGTTGGCGCAGTATGAGTACATGTTACCCAGGCTTACCCGTTTGTGGACCCACCTTGAAAGGCAGAGAGGGGGTATTGGTATGCGTGGCCCCGGTGAGCGTGAGATTGAAACCGACCGGCGTGTGATCCGCCAAAAGATCGCCCTGCTGAAAGAGAAGCTGCAGAGCATCAATAAACAGAAAAAGATTCAACGGCAAAACAGGCAACAGATGGTTCGTGTGGCGCTGGTAGGGTATACCAATGTGGGAAAATCGACCCTGATGAATGCCCTGGCAAAAGCCGAAGTGTTTGCTGAAGACAAACTGTTCGCCACACTCGATACAACCGTGAGAAAGGTGGTGATAGAGAACCTCCCGTTCTTGCTGGCCGATACCGTAGGGTTTATCAGAAAACTGCCCCATTCGCTCGTGGAGTCTTTCAAGTCAACCCTCGATGAAACCAGAGAAGCAGATATCCTGCTGCACATTGTGGATATCTCACACCCGGGATTTGAAGAGCAAATCAACATCGTGAACCAAACATTACAGGAAATCGGCGCCGGTGACAAAAGGATGATATACCTGTTCAATAAAATCGATGCTTATACCTGGGAAGAGAAAGAGGAGGATGACCTTACCCCGGGAACAGCACGAAATATCTCATTGGATGAATTGAAAACCACATGGATGGCCAGGGAAAATGCGCCCGCTTTGTTTATCTCAGCTTTACACAAAACCCACTTCGATGAGCTGCGTACCACCCTCTATCAAGAGATAAGCAAAGTGCACAACAAAAGATTTCCTTACAATCAGTATTTGTTTTAATGGCTGATTATCTGGCCTATATGTTGATTATCTCCGGGGGTGCCACTGCTGTCTCGATATTGGAGCAGGCTGAGGAGGGGTGTGCTGCTAATGGTATTCTTCCGAATGGGTGCATCCCTTTTGTTTGTTGACAGGGCGACTGGAAATCTTTACCGTGCTTATCTTGCTGAGCCCTGCATTCTGGAGGAATTAGGTCCCGGTCTCTTCATCCAGCTCAGCCACCACCGGCTTGAAAGAGATACCAAACTCTTCCAGTACCAAGGCAGCCTCACGCTCATACTTCGTCCGCGCACGCTGCCTGTTGTTGTAGATCAATCGACCCAGATTTTCAACCAAAAACTGATCGGCTGCCGTAAACCTGCCGGCCGGCTTCTTCTGTCGCTCTATAATCTCAAAATAGTCGTTCTCCAGTAACAAACGGTATGTGTCAAACAACAACAACGCCTCCGAACGTAAGTCGGTCTCAGGGGAAACAGGTCGCAAACTCTGAACAACAACAGTTGAACTGTCAATCTGACGGAAGGCATCCTCCAGAGCCTTGTCCATCATCTCTGGAATGTAACTCTCCAATGAACGCTCCAAGGCATCCAGTCGGTTCACTACCAGCTGATGTTCATAATTGATCGCTTCAACATGCTCACGCACTCTCTCACCACGATTACCACAAGATGCCTGTAATATCAATGCACCGATCAATACACTCCATAACCATTTCATACCAAATGTCTCCATTGCCAATTTATATTTCTTACTGCAAAAGTAATCGAAAAGGGATCAATGGAAGCCGGTTGGTGAAAAATGAGTATCTTTATAGGCTCAAAAATGAAATAAACCCTTACAACATGAACGAGAACAACGATCAAAAGAAAGAAAACTTTGACGGACAGGAGGAGCCGGCCCGGGATTTACTTCCGGATCGTGATGTGTTGATGATGGAGAAAACTGTTAGCGACAACAGGGCAGCCGGGTTTCGGCCTGCTGACAAAAAGCTGCTGAGAAGGATTCTGGTCATTTTGGGGTTCCTTATTGCAGCTTTGATTGTGTTGATGGTCTTTATCAGGCGGGATGGCACAACGAGCACACCAAAAGCGCCCGGCGCTGAAACCGAAACGGTAATTCGAAGCGGTGGAGAATAACAACGGACCGGTTTTTAAAACCGGGTTCATAAACAATCTTTATTATGATGCGCACACCCTTAACGGCCATGGTTGCCGTTGCGTTGGTATTGGTGCTGAACGGATGCCAGACCATGAAACAAAACCCACCTGAAACGGTTCCATATGTTGACCTTGAAAGATACAGTGGGTTATGGTATGAGATTGCATCCTTTCCGGCACGTTTTCAGGAGGGGTGCCATTGCACCACCGCCGAATACACCCTTTCTCCTGATGGAAGCTATGTGTCGGTAAAAAACCGTTGTCGCCGCGATTCAGTTACGGGGTCTGAGCGCTCTGTGCGAGGAAAAGCATTTGTAGTGAGTGGATCCGGTAATGCCAAACTCAGGGTGCAGTTCTTCTGGCCTTTCAGAGCCCCTTACTGGATTATCGGGCTGGCTGATGATTACTCCTGGGCGCTCGTGTCAGGCCCTTCCAGAAAATACCTTTGGATCCTCTCGCGTACACCTCAAATGGATGAAGAGACCTATCAACATATCCTGGAAAAATTGCAACAACAGGGATTCGATACCTCCAGGCTCACACTGAATAACCAGGGGTGTGGAGAACAGTAGCACTGGAACAACGGGGTTTGTAAAATTCTGTTACCTTTGTAATTCCAAAACAGGAACAGCCAAGAAAGGTATCTAACTATAAAAAAAATGAGTGTATGAAGCGTTTTGCAATGATCTTAATGGCCGGTTTGGTCTTAACCGCTGTTCTTCCGGCCCAAACACCAAAAATCGGAGAGATGGTAACAACTTCAACAGGGTTACAGGTTGAGCTGCTCAAGAGCAGCGAAGGGGAGCGTCCGTTACAGGGCGACAAAGTTTCAGTTCATTATACAGGCACGTTGGTAGATGGCACAAAGTTCGACAGTTCACTCGACCGGAATATGCCATTTGAATTCATGCTGGGCCGGGGTCAGGTGATCCGTGGTTGGGATGAAGGGATTGCCATGCTAAAAGTGGGTGAAAAGGCACGTTTCGTTATCCCACCCGACTTAGGGTACGGAGAGAGAGACATGGGCACCATACCACCCAACTCTACGTTGGTATTTGAGGTAGAGCTTCTGGGTATTACTCCCGGAGCACGCCCTTATGACGTGGAAGGGAAAGATACAGTGACCACTCCTTCGGGGCTGAAGTATATCAAGGTGTCTGAAGGGGAAGGCCCCAAAGCGAAATCCGGCATGCGTGTCAAAGTGCATTACACAGGCTACTTGCTCAATGGCGACAAGTTCGACAGCTCTGTTGACCGGGGGGAACCGATCGAGATTATGCTGGGTGCAGGCCAGGTGATCCAAGGCTGGGATGAAGGGATCTCCTATCTGAGTGTTGGTGACAAAGCGCGCATCATCATTCCTTATCCGTTGGCATATGGTGAGGCAGGAAGACCACCCATTATCCCTGAAAGAGCTACTTTGATATTCGACGTTGAATTGGTGGATGCCGTGGAGGTACCCGAACCGAAACCTTTCGATGTGAGCGGAGTGAAAAAAGAGCGCACCCCTTCAGGGCTGGAGTACTACGTGGTGAAAACCACAGAAGGGGAACCCGTACAGTTGGGCAGTACCATCAGTGTACACTACACCGGCTATTTTGAGTCCGGCGAAATATTCGACTCCTCCGTACAGAGAGGCCAACCCATTGAACTGCAAGTGGGTCGCGGACAGGTGATCCAGGGTTGGGACGAAGGTCTGCAACTGCTGAATAAAGGAGAAAAAGCCAGGCTGATTATCCCTTACCACCTCGGATATGGCGAAAATGGCCATGGCCCCATCCCCCCAAAAGCTACACTCGTGTTTGACGTTGAAATCGTTGATGTTAAGTAACTGATACAAACGCAAACATCCCGATTATCACATTAAAGGTGATAACAACTACCACAATCATCCGACCGCTTACAGGTTGACTTCAAGCGCGTTGATGTATTATCAACCAGGTGATGTTCATATGTTTCGTATGAAATAAGTGAACAGGCTATCGCGTTGTCATACTTTTACATGAAAACAGGAGACGAAAAGATGGCAAAAAAGCGTGATGCCGCGAAGAAAGAGAAAAAAATCTTTGTGCTGGATACTTCAGTGATCATCTACAACCACAATGCAATTCACAGCTTTGAAGACAACGATGTGGTATTACCCATCACAGTGTTAGAGGAGCTTGACAATTTCAAAAAGGGGAACGACACAAAGAATTTTGAAGCCCGTGAGTTTATCCGTATCATCGACAGGATGGCAGGGATGCATCAGGGGTTGCAGAAGTGGATACCGCTTGATCACCCTGGTGCCGGTATGTTCAAGGTGGAAATGAACGGCTTCCACCGGCCGCTGGAGATGGACGCTGAAAAGATCTTTGGAGAGAAGAAGGCCGACCACCGCATTCTGAATGTTGCCACCTATCTGCAAGAGGAACATCCCAAGCGAAAAGTGATCCTGGTCACCAAAGATGTGAACCTGCGACTAAAAGCAAAGGCACTGAATATTGCAGCCGAGGATTTCCAAACGGGCAAAATACGTGATTTGGATTCTCTCTATTCCGGCAAGACTATGCTGGAAGGGGTTGATAAAACGGTGATCGATATGATCTATCAGGAAGGATCATGCACCCACGAAGATTTAGGCATCGATCTCCCGGTCCCCAATCAATACTTTATTCTAAAGAACCACAGTGCCTCCGCCATGGCGTATTATAATCCGGTTTCGGGTCGGATGGAGCGTGTAGAGAAGCGAACCATACAGCGCATCACTCCCCGCAATGCGGAACAGGTGTTTGCATTACATGCCATTCTCAATCCTGATGTGAAGCTGGTAACATTACAAGGAGTAGCCGGCACCGGCAAGACCTTGCTGGCATTGGCTGGTGCACTGGAGATGCGGCGAAACTTCAAGCAGGTGTACCTTGCCCGCCCCATCGTGCCGCTCAGTAACAAAGACATTGGCTATTTGCCCGGAGACATCAGTGCCAAACTCAACCCCTACATGGAGCCCCTCTACGATAACCTCAAATTCATCAAAAACCAATTTGATGAACGTGAAAAAGAGCACAACCAGTTTGATGAGCTCCTTGAAAGAGAGAAGCTGGTGATTCAGCCCCTGGCCTATATCCGGGGCAGAAGCCTCTCAAACATCGTTTTTATTGTAGATGAAGCACAAAACCTCACACCACATGAAGTGAAAACGATCATCTCACGTGCCGGCGAGAACACCAAGATCATCTTTACCGGCGATATTTACCAGATCGATACACCGTACCTCGACTCACAGTCGAATGGCCTATCCTATCTGATCGATAAGATCAAGCAGCACCCTATCTATGCTCATGTGCGACTTGAGAAAGGGGAGCGTTCTGAGCTGGCCAACCTGGCCAATGAGCTGCTCTAAGAGATCCTGGGTGTTTTTTACCACTGAGGTACTTAGTGCACGTAGTGTCACTTAGATCTAAGTATCGCTTAATGGGCTTATTGCCTGAGTGTTATAAAAACAACAAGCGAATCATTTTTTCATTGGTTGGTAATATTATTACACTATAAGCACCAATGGTCTTGAATTCTGCGAAAAACACCCAAAACAGACTGCCAGCAGCACTTTTCTGATTACTGATTTTCAGAAGTGCCAGAGTGTATGCAGTACGGTTTGCCCTACAGCCGTGAGGGTGTTAGGATCAATTTTATCGATGGTGTCTTCTACTGTATGCCAGTAAGGGAAGAAGCCGTGCGGTGTGGTTGGATCCTGGTGGATGATGTTGATGGTAGGTATTCTGGCGATGGTGTTGATATAGTAATGGTCATCGATGATCGGGTTGCTCTCCTGCATCAGGAAGAAGTTGCCGTATCCGATTTGGTGTGCATTTCTCCATACACGTCTGACGATAT
>SKPS01000172.1 GCA_007119395.1 Lentimicrobiaceae bacterium | reverse complement strand
TTCATCTGAAAGAGTCCTCAGCTGGCGCGCCACTTGATCCAATTTTCCGGATCCGGCTTCAGTTTGATCGGGAAACACCATCGCAGGGTGGCATGCAAGCTGTCTTAATCGATTTAACCCATTGATGATCACAGTGCTTGACCGCTCCAATGTGTGCTCACCGATATGCTCCAGAATGTGATTCCGTATCCTTGATTTCTCCTCCTCATACAATGACTCCTGCCCGGGGGTCATACGGCAAAATACTACCTTCTCGGTCTTCGGCGGTAACTCCTGCGCAACCTGCTCTTTGGTCCGGCGAATCACCAAAGGGGAAATGATGTTCATCAGCTTCTCCTTCGCCGACAAAAACGCCCCGTCGTCCTCATCCGCCATCAACGGACGAAGAAACTCCTTTCGGAAAAACCGTGGCGACCCAAATATGTTCCTGTTCAGAAAATGCATCTGTGCATAGAGATCCGACAAAGAATTCTCCACCGGAGTGCCCGTTAACGCCAGCCTGTGCTGCGATTGCAGCATCAGCAAAGACTTGTAGGTAATGGATCCGGGATTTTTTACCAGTTGGCTTTCATCCAGGATGATGTAATGGAACTGGATCTGACGCAGGATCTCATGGTCTGTTCTGATCATCCCGTATGTGGTGAGCACCACGTGGGTGGATGCAAAGCCGGCGATCAACGATTCACGTTGCTTTCCTGTGTAAAGGGTTGTTTTAAGGTGTGGTGCAAACCGCTTGAGCTCCGAACGCCAGTTGTAAATCAACGTTACCGGTGCCACAATCAGGGTAGGACCGGGGCGTTGATCGCTTACTGTTGCTGATATATTCTCTGGTGTTGTTGTTGAATCCTTTTCCGGTGGTGCAGGAGCTGTGATGGGCTCCTCTGTTCCAAACAAAGAGAGTTGCACCCCAGGCCCTCCGGCTGATGTGCCGGCAGGAGCCATTGGCTCCTGCTGACTCTGATCATACACAGCGCAAAGCATGGCAATGGCCTGTACAGTCTTACCCAACCCCATGTCGTCAGCCAGACACCCGTTTAAACCCAAACTGCGAAGATGCATCATCCACTGGTAACCCTCTTTCTGGTAGTCCCTTAAAGTGGCACGTAGTGATGAAGGGACTTCTGCTTCGGCTTGGGGCACTCCGGTGAAACGCTGTAACTTTGCCCTCAACTCCTCGTCACCCGAAACCATCCCCTTCAGGATGCCCGCATGATGCAAGGCAATGCGAAGCGTCGCCCCTTCAACTGTACCATAGACGAATACATCACCGTATCTGCTGAACCATGCAGCCGGAATCAAAAACACTGTGCCGTCAGGTAAAAAGTACTCCCTGATCCCCTCAAGAATATTGTTTCGCAAATAGATAAAGGGGATGCGAAACTGGTTAAAATGAATCAGGATCTTTAGCTCAAACCAATCGTGCTGCTGCGACAGTTCGGTTGAGAGTTCATACCTGCCAATGTAGTACTGGTCTCTGAAATAGCTTTTGTCAATGGTAATATTGTGCTCTGTCAATTGCTTGTCATGCTCCACGATCCACTCAAAGTAGACCGCCAGGTCCTGTACAGGCACCCCTTCACCCTCCTCAAGGAGCATAAACTGATCGTCAGACGCTTCGGTAAGACGAGCATCCACCAGCATCTCAAGCAGTCGTTGTTCCAACTCTTTGTTGCGGAGCACCCGCTGCACCTTGTGCCCCTCGCGGGTTTCAGCAAGCTGACTGAATACGGTCTCTTTGGATCGCGGCCTTACCCTGGTTTTGCCGTATACAAACAGGGGGCGGAGAACAGGCAAGCGTTTCCAATTCAGTTCGAAGTAGAGAATCATACGGGGAATTAACCGAACATCTTCCACATCAAAGCCATCGGCATCAATCTGAAAACGCCCTGCAACCTTTACCAGGAATTTTTCAAACCACTCCTTCTCCATCCTTAAGGGGATCAGCAACTCCTCTTTGCTGAAAAACGGGCTGAGCAATTTGGCATCTATGGGTTCGGCAAAATAGATCATCCGTTTGCCCACCAGCAAACGGCAGGGATCCAGTGTCATCACCATCGGGTTGCTCCCCTTGAGATCAACCCGCTGTCCATCGATCAAAAGTTGCTGACGATAGATGATGTGTTCCGTAGTTTTATAAAAGCCGAATTTGACTTCTGCTGGTACGCTTGTTGCATAAGCGCCATCAGTGGCATACAGACTGTCATTCCTGTTGTAGGGATACACAGGAATACCGTGCGTTTGCAGCAGCAAAAACACTTCTCCCATCCTCATCTCTATAAATGGCCTAATGTGCTGTTGAATGTATTCTGGTGTAAGCCTCGCAACAAAGTCGTGGTATTGCTCCTTGGGGCGACCAAACCTTGCCAACAACTCCTGGTTGCTGTAACGGTTACACATTGACACAATTTGCTGTTCAAGCGTGGTCAGATGATCCAACGTGTCGCTATTGTCCTCACTGCTGAAACGACTTTTTATATAGACAAAATCCTTTTCAAACTCAGCCAAACAAGGGATAAACTGAAGTCCGAAATGGGTGTGTTTTGACAAGATGACGATAAAACGGATCATTCGCTTTCTTTCTCTGTTTTCTTAGGATGATACGGATTGATTTTCGGGTATTTTGATGGGGCGGAACAGGTATACCACCCCTGTCAGTGAAACGGCAGCCGTGATGAGGTAAAAGAGCAGTCCCAGCGTAATGGCGGTCTCTTTTGCGGCATCGGGCAGGGTGAGCCAGGTGGCAGCCACTGCAAAGGTGAACTCTCTGGCACCGGCACCACCGAAGCTAACGGGAATCACGGCCATCACAGACGATACCAGAAACAGGGCAAGCAGTATCGTGTAATCACCATCGAAATGGAGTGCTTTCAGAATACAGACGGCAGCCAGAAGCTGCAGTATTTGTACAGCCGCTGATTGCAAATTGGTGCGTAGAAACAGCGAAGTAAAT
>SKPS01000021.1 GCA_007119395.1 Lentimicrobiaceae bacterium | reverse complement strand
TAAAAAAACACAATGACTTACATGCGAAATATCAATTGTATGCCCATGACAATACATAGAAAAACTTGCATGTTTTAGAAAAACAAAAACATCGATTATGAGCGGTTGCCTGCTGCTGTTATAAAACTTTGTCACCCACCAACCCCGTCATTTGGTTGGGTAATGAAAAAAGGTGTATTTTTGCACCCCGTTAAAGAGGTTGAATTACAATGCGGATGTGGCGTAATTGGTAGCCGCGCCAGACTTAGGATCTGGTGCCGAGAGGCGTGGGGGTTCGAGTCCCTCCATCCGCACAACAAAAAAACACCCACAAACAGATATGCAAATTACAAAAGAGAGTACAGGAAACCTTACCGCAACCCTTTGTATTGAGCTCGAGAAGGCCGATTACGAGGAGAAGGTGAATGAGAAGCTGAGAGAATACAGGAAAAAGATGAAAATGCCCGGATTCAGAGAGGGGAAGGTGCCACTTGGTGTTGTGAATAAAATGTATGGGAAAGCAATTCTGGCGGAAGAGATCAATGAGATCATCTCAGAATCACTTGCCTCCCACCTCGAAAAGGAGAACATCTCCCTAATGGCTTCCCCTTTGCCCAACAAAGAGAAACAGCAAACCATCGACTTTGATACACAGGATCGCTTCGCCTTCTATTTTGACATCGCTATGCGCCCTGAGTTAGACCCTGAACTGGAAACGCTGGAAGGGGTCACCCTCTATGAAATTGAAGCCGATGAAGAGAAAACACAGGAGTACCTTCAGCACATCCTGAGACGTTATGGCGATCTTCAGGATGTTGACCAGGCTACCGACAGCAGCCTCGTGCGTTGTGCCATCACCCAGGTGGATGAATCCGGGCAACCTGTGCCGGAGGGTATCCAGACCAGCAATGTCCTCAGTGTAGATAAAATCTCCGATGAAGAGATCCGTAAAGAGTTCGTAGGCGCCGAAAAAGAGAAGACCATCGTGATGGACCCCATGAAAGCATTCGACAACAACCTCGCTGAGGTGTCATCCCTGCTTTCAATACAACGTGAAGAAGTGCCTGAAGAGCCCACCCTCTTCTCTTTTGCCATAGAATCGATCAAAGACCTCCAGCCAGCCAAGCTCGATGAAAAACTGATGGCAGAGGTGTTCCCTTCTGATGGAATTACCACAGAAGAGGAGTTTATGGCCAGGGTTCGTCAAGATATCGTTGCCAGCTATGCCCGTGAAGCAGAGTATAAAATGGTGAACGAAGCACTGAAACTGCTCTCGGAACGCACTACCGTTGAACTGCCCGATGAGTTCCTGAAACGTTGGCTCATTGAAGGGGATGAAAGTGGAAGTATCACCATGGAAGAGGTGGAAGAAGGGTATGAAGAGTACAGCCAGCACCTCAAACTCACCTTGCTGCGTAACAGCCTCTATAAAAAATACCAGCTCACCCTTCATGAAGAAGACTACTTCGACTATGTGAAAGTGATGCTGAATATGGAGGTTCCTGAAAAGGAAGAGCAGTTGGAAAGCTATAACTCAACTGTTGAATCCATTGTGAGTAATATCAAAAGCAATGAGAAACAGCATGAGCAAATCCGTGACCGTATCATGGAGGGTAAGCTGACTCGCCTGGTGGTTGACAAGGTGCCGCACCAGAAAAAACAAACCACCACCGGTGAATTCGACCAAATGGTGGTCGAAGAACAAAAGGAAAAAGAAACAACCACAACAACACCCGAAGACCATGAAGAGAGATGAGTTTAAGCGCTATGCCGTAAGGCATGCCGGAATTAGTTCGGTAACGCTCGACGATTACCGCAAGGTGACAGCAGGTTTTATCACACCCAACATCATTGAAGAGCGTCAGCTCAACATTGCCCAGATGGATGTTTTTTCACGGCTGATGATGGACCGAATTATCTTTCTCGGTGTGGCCATCAATGATGATGTGGCAAACATTATCCAGGCACAATTGCTCTTCCTGGAATCTGTTGATTCGAGGAAGGACATTCAGATCTATCTGAATACACCGGGTGGCTCTGTATATGCAGGTCTGGGTATTTATGATACCATGCAGTATATTGGTCCAGAGGTGGCCACTATTTGTACCGGAATGGCCGCCTCTATGGGTGCTGTGCTGTTGTGTGCCGGTGCCGAGAAAAAACGCACCGCATTGCCCCACTCACGGGTGCTGATTCACCAACCGATGGGAGGAGCCCACGGACAAGCATCTGATATCGAAATTACAGCAAGGGAAATCCTCAAGCTCAAAAAAGAGCTCTATGATATCATCGCCCTCCATTCAGGTCAGTCGTTTGAGAAAATTGAAAAAGATTCAGACCGTGACTACTGGATGACTGCCACTGAAGCGCTGGAGTATGGGATGATTGACGAAATTCTGCACCGCAAGAAAAAGGTGAACGATAAGAAATAGTGTATCATACCGTATGAGCCGGTCTGATAAGCCAAACAACGATTGAACGGATTTATGACGAAGCAGAGGGAAAACGAACAATGTGCATTTTGCGGCCGACGGCGAAAGGAAGCCAACCTTTTGATTGCCGGTCTGGATGCCAACATTTGTGATGAATGTGTGGGTCAGGCTTATCAGATTGTCTCCGAAGAGTTACCCAAAAGCAAAGGGGCTGGCATGGCCGAGTTGGTGCTGATGAAGCCCAAAGAGATCAAGACCTACCTGGACCAGTACGTAATTGGCCATGAGCAGGCGAAGATGGTGCTGTCAGTGGCCGTGTACAACCATTTTAAACGTATCACAGCACAACAAAAGGATCAGACTACCGGCTTCGCGGGCAAAAAAGAGGATGCCGATGAGGTGGAGATTGAAAAGTCGAACATCATTTTGGTTGGTGAAACCGGAACCGGCAAAACGCTGCTGGCACGCACCATCGCACGGATGCTGCAGGTTCCTTTTTGCATCGCCGACGCTACGGTGCTGACGGAAGCAGGATATGTAGGTGAGGATGTGGAGAGTGTGCTGACCAGGTTGCTGCAAGCCGCCGATTACAACGTGGCAGCTGCCGAAAGAGGCATCGTGTTTATCGATGAGATTGACAAGATTGCCCGCAAAGGTGATAACCCCTCTATCACGCGCGATGTGTCAGGCGAAGGTGTGCAACAGGCATTGCTCAAGCTGCTTGAAGGAACTGTGGTAAACGTACCACCCCAGGGTGGCCGAAAGCACCCCGAGCAAAAAATGATACAGGTGGATACCCGAAACATCCTCTTCGTCTGTGGCGGTGCCTTTAACGGTATGGATAAAATTATCGCGTCAAGGTTGCAAACCAACGTGATAGGATATGCCGCATCAGCAACATCTCAAACCATCGATACAGAAAAAATACTACAA
This sequence comes from Lentimicrobiaceae bacterium, assembly GCA_007119395.1. GTDB lineage: Bacteria > Bacteroidota > Bacteroidia > Bacteroidales > SKPS01 > SKPS01. The sequence continues at coordinate 7,785 of SKPS01000021.1, read as the reverse complement.
TATATCGCACCCCAGGACCTGAGGAAATTCGGGCTGATACCCGAAATCGTCGGGCGTATGCCCGTAGTGACCTATCTTAATCCACTCGATAAACAAGCACTGCTCAAAATACTCACTGAACCGAAAAATGCTATCGTAAAGCAGTTTGTCAAGCTCTTTGAAATGGATGGCATCAAACTCACCATCGACCCGAAAGTGTTTGAATATATCGTTGACCAAGCCATCGAATTTCAATTGGGCGCCAGAGGGTTGCGCTCCATTTTTGAAGCTGTTCTCACAGAAGATATGTACAGTTTGCCATCGGATCCCAATGCCCGGAAGTTGCATGTTGACGTTGAGTATGCTCAGGAAAAACTCTCCAAAACCAACATCGCAAGACTCAGGGTTGCATAGCTGCCAAAGGGCGGATTCATGGCATAATACTTGGACTAGTTTTGTTTTTGTTGTACCAAATCATTAGGTCATGAAAACCACTCTGTTCTGCAATCCGGTCTCTTCGCATGCCCGTGGTCTGAAGCGCAACTCGATACGTCTCCCACTTAGCATCCTCATCGCGTTCACTGCATGGCTTGTATTACCTGTGGATCTTTTCGCACAACAAGGGCAACCACCCACTCCCCGACAGCAAGGCGCTAACCCCAGACTGATGCAGTGCGTTATCATTGATGGCGATACCTTTTTCTTTCAACGTATGGCACCCTTTGTGTTGTTGTCGCCCAAAACCTTTAGCTCGCGGCGTGATCAACGACAGTACAACCGGTTGGTGCGCAATGTGAAAAGGGTTTATCCTTACGCAAGGCTTGCCGGCATCAAGATGGAGCAGTACAATGAGAAGCTGCTTCAGGTTACCAGCGACCGCGAAAGGCGTCGGATTATGAAGCAGGTGGAAGATGAACTGGAGGCGCAGTTTGGCAAAGAGCTGCGACAGCTCACCTTCACCCAGGGGGTGATTCTGCTCAAACTGATCGACCGAGAAACCGGCCACACCGGATATGACCTCCTGGCTGAACTCAGAGGCACCTTCAGGGCTTTTTTCTGGCAAGGGATAGGACGAATTTTCGGATATAACCTCCGCGTGAGATACGACCCATATGGCGAAGATCGTGATATCGAAGACATTGTGCTCAGAATTATGTATGGGCAACTCTGATAACCAAGCCGGCCATTGCGCCGGCTTTTCTGTTATGTGATCTGCTATAAGTGTGTGATCCGGGAGAATGAACCCAACATGCCGGTACCCTTTCTCTCATGCATGAGCGGAAAGGGACTTTTATTTTCCCCTTCCCTGTAAGACGATCAGCACTGTGTAAATCAAAATTTTAAAGTCAGTGGCCAACGACATATTTTCAATGTACAGGATGTCGAACTTCATTCGTTCGATCATCTGTTCAATGGTTTCGGCATAGCCATATTTCACCATACCCCATGAGGTGATGCCGGGCTTCACTTTGTGTAGTAACCTGTAGTGTGGTGCTGTTTTTACGATCCGTTCGATATAGTATTTTCTTTCAGGGCGTGGGCCTACCAACGACATCTCTCCGATGAGAACATTATAGAACTGAGGCAGTTCGTCGAAGCGCACCTTTCGCAGGAACTTCCCGAAAGGGGTGATCCGGCTGTCATGGGAAGAGCTGAGCTGGGGTCCATCTTTTTCGGCATCAACATACATCGACCTGAACTTGTACATGGTAAAAGGCTTGCCATACAGTCCGATGCGTTCTTGCCGGTAAAAGATGGGGCCTTTGGAGGTGAGTTTCACACCCATGGCGATGGCGAGGTAAACCGGTGTGAGCAGTACCAGTGCCAGAGCTGAAGCGCTGATGTCAATCCCCCTCTTCATAAACTCCTGCCAGGCCGGCATCAGATCGGGGTATATCACGATGAGCGGGGTGTGGAAAATAGCCGTCATCTTTACGCTTCCAAGCAGCAAATCGCGCAGGTCTGGGGTGATCTTCAGAATGATAGGCGTGTCTTCCAGGCCCGCGATAATGTCTCGTGCCAGGTGTTGCTCCTCCTCATCAAGGGCAATGATCACCTCTTCCACTTCATAGGCACGAATCAGCGACCTGATACGGTGGTAGCTGCCGAAGTGTTCAAGATGGCCGGATAAGGAGTGCTCTCCGTTGCCGTTTCCGGTGTGAACATATCCAATCAGTCTGTTGCCGTATGATATGGGCTGGCTCTCCAACTCTTGGTAAATATCCAATGCGGTTTTTCCGCTGCCAATAATGATGGTGTTGAAGCCAATGCGTCTTCTGTGAATTTTCCGCACGATGATGGTGGTGAGGATCAGCCGGAAGAAGAGGGTGATACCGAAATGTAGGCCCAGCAGAGTGAAATAGCTTTGGTAATAGGTGTAATGGCTTACGGTGATGTCGTCAAGTATCAGAACAAAAAAGATCACCGTAACACCTACAACTGTTTGCAGCGCGGTAAGTCCGAGTTCCCGCAGCCTGGCTTTACGAAGGATTTTCCGGTAGCTGCCGGTGATGGTATAGTAGCACACCCATGCAATCGGAATTACGAGCAGCCCCTTGTAGAGGTTCGGGTCTTGGTAAACATCGTGAAAACGTTGAAAGATATCGGGTTCAACAAGCTGTTTCCGGTATATGAAAAACAGCCCCCATGCCATGGCAGCAGCAAACAGGTCAGCCAACATAAATTTTATGGTCTCTCTTGTTTTTCGACCCATGGCGATGTGGTTTGTTCTCTTAGAAGTGAATTAGTTTGATGTTGTCAAACAGCACGGCAGCCTCTTTCTGGTCTTCCGGGAGGTATGAGGTGAAGTATATTCGAAAGTCGAGTGCATCGTTGTTTCTGAAGACGATCGGGGTGAGGTTGATGTAGACTTTGTTCCATTCATCATTAGGGAGTACACCGGCTACATCGAGCCTTGCCACCTGACCCGGCTTGTTGGCATACAGTCCTACCATCACAGGTGCCTCGGTTTTGTAGTCGAGTTCCAGAAATACATTTCCACCCGCTGATGGGAGGATATATGCCTGCACCGAAATAACGTGAAACATGGAGTCGGTTTTGTTGAGTTCCACTTTACCGGAATAGTTTCCTTCAAATACTTCACCGGACAGGTCTGTTTTGGTGAGCTCAGCCAGGCTGTGTGGCCCATCTTCAAAGAGTACACCACCCAGTTCAAAGCTTTCGTGCAATGGCATTTTGATGCGGCTGTCGTACTTCACCACAGGCGTAATGGTGGTGATGCTGTCGGGTGTGAGCCTCACCTGATGTACAGAGGGTGCATAGAAAGGGTAGTAGACCCTGGTAGCCCGCACTCCGTTCAGAAACACCCCGGCATATACTGCTACCTCTTTGTCGCCTCTGTGAAGCACAGGGAATGTAGCCGGCAACTCAAAAGCACCAATCAGTTGATCATCAACATATACCCACGCATCTACAATGTAGTTAGAAAGAGATCCTTCGCTCAGATCAGGGTTGTTCACGAGATCGATCTCTTCAATGGTGATGTATGCAGGAATTTCTACAGGGTCATCAAACAATTCGCAGCCCGGGATCATCAACATAAGAATTGACACCAACCAAACAATGGATTGTTCACGGTACCAACGGTGCGAGATGGAGGGTAACATTGAAATGATGTGTTATGTCTTAAATTTTTTCGAGGATCTGGTATGCAACATCTAACGCATTGCATCCATCATTAATTGTAACCGATGGGGTGGAATTATTGATAATGGCCTGATAAAAGCTTTCGAGCTCCATTTTAATGGCATTTACAGAGGGGATCTGTGGGTGTTCCACGTACACTCTTTTCAGGGAGTTGCCATTGCCCGGGTCGAACACCATTGCCATGGGGTCTTCGGGCATCTCATCGATCTCATCCATTCTGATGATTTCGCATTTTTTCTCAAGGAAATCCACTGCGATATAGGCATCTTTCTGGAAGAAGCGGGTTTTACGCATCTTTTTCATTGAGATGCGGCTTGCCGTAAGGTTTGCCACGCATCCGTTCTGGAACTCGAGCCGTGCGTTGGCGATATCGGGTTGATCGGATATTACGGCCACTCCACTGGCGCTGACTGATTTCAGCGGTGATTTCACAGTGGCTAGCACGATATCGATGTCGTGGATCATCAAGTCAAGGATCACTGGCACATCGGTTCCCCTGGGGTTAAACGGTGACAACCTATGTGCTTCAATAAACATTGGGTTGCTGACAAAAGGTGCCGCCGCCAGAAAGGCAGGGTTGAAGCGCTCTACATGACCAACCTGTACTTTGGTGTTGCACTTTTCGGCAATTTCAACCAGTTGTCGTGCTTCTGTGGGTGAGGTCACCAACGGCTTCTCTATAAACACATGCTTGGCGTTGTTGAGCGCCATGGAAGCATAATGAAAGTGTGAGATAGTGGGTGTGACAATGTCTACCACATCCACCGCCTCAATCAACTCTTCAATAGAGTCATACCCTTTGATTTCCATCTGGCTTTCAACGTTATGACGTATTTCATCGTTGATATCATAAAAGCCAACCAGATCATAGTTGTTGATTTCGCGAATACAATTCAGGTGAATTCTTCCCAAATGACCAGCTCCTAAAACTCCAATTTTTAGCATGTTACTTGTAATTTGTCTGCAAAATTACTCTTTTTTTTCCACCGCACCAAGTTGTGTTCAGTGATATATGATCAAATATGTATTTTTGCAACCATGACAGACAGCTACAGACATCAGGGGATGCGCCGGCGGTTGGTGCAGGAGATACAGCAGAAAGGGATCACGCAAAGGGAAGTACTGGATGCGATTGGCACCATTCCCCGCCATCTGTTTTTAGACTCCTCATTTGTTGAGTTTGCATACCAGGACAAGCCTTTCCCTATTGGTTCGGGACAGACCATTTCACAGCCCTATACGGTTGCGTTTATGGCGGAGTTGCTATCGGTAGAGCCTGGCCACAAGGTGCTGGAGATTGGTACCGGGAGTGGTTACCAGGCGTGTGTACTGTTGGAGCTGAAGGCGAAAGTGTACACCATTGAGCGGCAACGTCAGTTGTTTGAACGTACCAAGGCATTTCTTCCGACGATTGGTTACAGGCCCCGGTTTTTTTATGGCGATGGGTACAAAGGGTTGCCGGCGTTTACGCCATTCGACAGCATTATTGTTACAGCAGGTGCACCGGAAGTGCCTGATGCGTTGCTGTCGCAGCTTAAAGTGGGTGGCTGTTTGGTGATACCTGTTGGCCAGGAGAGCCAAACCATGTTGCGTATTATACGTACCGATACCAATGCCTACAAAAGGGAGCAGCATGGTGCGTTTCGTTTTGTGCCTCTGTTGAAAGACAAAGCAAACGACCTGTAGGAACAGGCCTCCATTACCATGAATTAAGGGAACACCACTTTTACTTCTCTTGCAATATCGAGGGCAGTGGTGATTGTGCTCAGGTCTGTGGTCAGACTTCCATCGCTGCCATCGTAGTGGCTGTGGCCAATGGCCTCCATCTGGTACTCCTTCTGCTTGCTTTCAAGGTCCACCACAGCTTTATAGACCAGTGCAGGCTGGCACGAAGTCATGTACTCTTCGTTGCCGGGAAACTTGTTGTTGGTCCAGTATTCGTTAAAGTCCCATGTTTGGTTGATCTCCATTTTCACCACAAATTGTTGGGGCAAAGGAGTGCCTGTATTGGTATGGATGATAAAATTACGTTTTGGTGTTGGGCCGGTCATGGCGTCAGGCATCGGGTGCTTTGGTGAGGGGATCATGTTTCCATACTCATTTTCCACTCCCCGGCGATGGCCCCAGTATGGCAGGGCTGAAGGGCGTTGTATCTCTCCCGGTTTCCAGAACCCCTCTTCTGCTGATCCATAGCGAAATTCACCTTTTCCGATGGAGACAGCTACATAAAGTGTTCTAAGGTAATTGCCGGCAGTGTCTTCTATCCAGAAGGCCATCAAAGGGTGGTTGTGGTAACGCCCCCGGGTGAAATGGAGTTCCATGGGGATGCCCGTGGTATCAGGCAGATAGGTGAAGTGCTCAGGTGGGGTGGTGTCAGAATAGGGTCTGTTTCCACGGCACCCCTGCATCAAAGCGAATGATGCAAGCAATGCCAATATCACTACACTGGTAATGACAACCCTTGGGAAGGTGTTGGATTGGGTCTGATGTATGGCTGTTGTTTTCATGGTATGAAATAATTGGACGGGTTAAAGATAAGAAAAAACTAAAATTCTATAATGATGCCCACAGTAGGCAGGATGGTACCGTTTTGCAACACCAGTTGGTTGAGCACGTACCGGTCAGGGTTGAGCGGGTCGATGCGCGGCATCCCGTTTTCGTCGGTATCCAGAACATATACCGGAGGTGAGTCAGCATTGAAGTTATAGACGTTTTGGATGTCGAGATAGAGCATCATGGTCCAGTTGTCGAAATAGAATGCGCGATCTACTCTGATGTCGAGTTGATGTGCCTCTCTGAGTCGTTCCTGGTTGTATCTGCTAAAATCAGGGTAACCTCTGAAGTTGGTGTTCCATACATCGATGCGAGCAGAGTACTCTGCATCCAGCGGGGTGTAAGGCGTTCCGCCAACCAGTCGCCAACGGAACCCCACGTCCCACTTCTGGAAGCTTCGCTGCACCAGGAGGTTCAGAAGGTGCCTGTTGTCCCAAGCCGTGGGCACATAACTTCCCCGCTCAAGGAATTCACTGCGCACGAAGGTGTATGAGAGGATGACGTTAAAGCCGTTGAGGTCCCTTTCTCTGACCAACAGCTCCAAGCCATAGGCTCTCCCTTCTGATGTGCTGGTTACCTCTTCGTCGCCGAAGGTGCCGAAATCAGCTCCTTTGCTTGCCAATGACACTGAGTCTCTTACTGAAAACATGTAGTTGGCATACCCCTTCCAAAACCCTTCAAGGGAGATTTTTGAGTTGGATGTTCTGTTGTATTCAACCCCGGCCACCAGATGGTCGGCACGGATGTATGTGAGCTCATTGCGCTTGTTTACCAATACGCCATCGTTGTCACGGAAGCCGAGTGTGGTGTAGGGTGGTAACTGGAAAAATCTGCCGGTATTGAAGTTAGCAAACCATTTTGGCAGGAACTGATACGATGCTGAAAATCTGGGGCTGAACTGTTTCAACGGGTTCGCCATCTGCTCCGAGTAGCTGTTGCCATCCACCCTGAATCCGGCAGAGAGCATCAGCTTGTTGCCCTGAAGGAAGCTGCCTGAAATCTGTGCAAAACCGCTCCACTTGAACATGTCAAGGAATGAATCGTAATTCAGCGACACCACCTCACCCGGGGCAATGGTTCTCTGAAAGGTGTTGTTGGAGTACCTGGCATATTCGAGCCCACCACCGGCCAGCACATCGTATTGTCCAACGCGGGTTCTGCGTTCGTAGCGCAGTTTGTTTTCTATCTCCTGAGAGTTATAATCAAGCACCAGGTTTTCAGGCGAGGAGTCGTCGTTATCAGCATATTTGATCTGTTGGTTGTCGAGCATGTTTCTGCTGATCACCCAGGTGTCGGTTCCGTTTTCACCAAAGCGACGATACACTGCACCGATGGCATAGTTCCATTGGTTGTTGACAGGGATGAAACCAAGGAAATAGGCTTGTTCTTCGGTTGGATCTTCAATGAACGTGTTCAGCGAGAACCTGTCGAGTGCTCCGATGCTGAGGAGTGTGAGTTCGTTTCGCGAGTCGAATTGTGTTCTCACTTTGAACTGGTAATCTGTATAGGTGGGCAGAAAGGGGAGTTCAAGGGCTCTGAAGAGGAACTGGAGGTAAGAGCGCCGAACCGAAAACACATAGGTGGTTT
>SKPS01000160.1 GCA_007119395.1 Lentimicrobiaceae bacterium | reverse complement strand
ATCAACGTGGATTCAACAGGCACCGGTATCGGCGTAAAAACGGTGTGGGTACAGGTCACCGACAACAACAGTTGCAAAGGGACAGACACCATCCTGATCAACTTCACGCCGCACCCGGCAGTGGAGGGCTATATCACAGACGCTTCAATGCATCTTTTCCCCAACCCCACCACCGGCAAAGTGACCCTGCAACTCGACCGGTTCCCGGCGGGGCAAGTCCACATCACCCTCTACAGCGTGGATGGCAGCAAAGTGTACAGCAGACAACACACTGTGACCACCACTCAGGAACAGCTCACACTGGATCTCCAACACATGCCGGAGGGTATTTACCTGCTATCAATTTCCGGAATGGAATTATTTAAGACACAAAAGATTATAATCCAAAAATAGCTTCAATACCATATATCCAGGAAAGAAGATGGGTCTCGGTATGAAAGGGTGGCACGAAATCGAATAGCCAACATAACATTTCCTTACACAGAGGAAAACAAGAGTTAACAGCAGAGAACCACAGAGGTTTTTCTCCGTGAAACTCCTTTTTGCCTCTGTGATGCTCTGTGAAATAAAGCCAACGGCCAAAAGCTAAAAGCCAAGATTTTGTACCTCAGGCTATTTAGATACCACATGCCGGAATAGCAATAGCAGAAGGATTGATGTAAAGTGGCTTATCAGTCAGACAAATAACGGCACCCAACCCTGTCTGACCAAATTTATCAAGCTGCTTAAAGCTTTTACCCCAATCGCGCCGTATGGTGGCTGCCGTCTTAATCTCAACAGGGTATAGTTGGTTGTCTTTGACCATGAGCAGGTCAATCTCATTTCCATCTTTGTCTCTGTAAAAGAACATTGGAGCCATTCGACCCTTGTTCCAGTATGACTTGAGGATTTCTCCCACCACCCAGGTTTCGAATATCGCACCACTCATGGCACCATGCATAAGCGTTTCAGGCGATGTCCATGATGTGAGAAATGCGCAGAATCCAGTATCTGTGAAATAGAGCTTGGGCGTTTTGATGAGCCTTTTAGTGATATTATTATGGTAAGGAGGAACCAGATGCACAATAAATGAGGCTTCCAAAATGGAAAGCCAGTTTTTTGCGGTTTGAGGACTCACATCAGTATCTCTCGCCAGGTCATTGTAGTTCAGCAGCTGCCCCGTGCGACCAGCACACACGCGGATGAAACGGGTAAACTTGTTCAAATCGGCCACCTGCGACAGATCCCGGAGATCCCGAAGCAAATAGGTTTGCAAATATGAGTTAAAGAAAACTTCGAGTGGGATATCTTGTTGAACATTTGGTAAAGGCATACTTCCTCTGAAAATCTGCGCAAAAATCTCAGAAGGGTGACAGCCCACCGACATCTGAAGCAGCTCCTCATGAGGGATAAAAGGACTATTACCGGTGGTAGTCTTTGTAAGTTCTCTGTGACTGAATCCCAGAAGTGAGAACAGCGCTACCCTTCCCGCCAGACTTTCACTCACATTCTTCATCAGGTGAAAATGCTGCGAACCGGTTAGCCAGTATAACCCATTGGACCCTAGCCTGTCTATCTCAGATTTCAGATAGGGTAGCAACTCAGGAACGTACTGGATCTCGTCCAGGATCAAAGGTGGCTCGAATTGTTTGATGAACAAGGCGGGATCATTTCTTGCCATATCCCTTAGTGAGATATCATCAAAACTCAGGTACTGCCTGTTGCTTTCGGCAAGGTTAAGCAGTAATGTGGTTTTCCCAACCTGCCGGGGACCACACACAAGAATTGCAGGCATCTTGTCTGACAATGCCAGCAATGCGGTCTCCATTTCTCTTCCGATATAAGCCTTCATGCTCTCAATTTTTCGGCTAATATACAATCAAAATATGACATGGCCGAATTATTCTCCTTTGATCGGATTAAACATATATTGTATTATATTTCAACATATTAATTCGTAACAAAAAAAAGTATCACATGTCTGTTTTTCTACCGAAGTACACCTTACGGTAGTTGGTGGCAATGGGGTTATCAGACAGAACCAAAGGGAAAAGGATGTGTTTCCGAAGGGTATCAGTAGTGAAAAACGTTTCATCGATAACGGTCACCTCAAATCCTCTTTGTTCTATCATCTCTTTAAAGTCGAGGCCGTACATTCTGAGGTGGTCTGCTCTTCCGTAGAGTTTTTCTCTGATGCGGGGATCTGTAATGGAGGGGTCTTCCATTGTTTTTTCCAGATGGTCTTGTTGTGGCACAATCAAAATGCAGTACCCTCCCGGAGCAAGGACCCTGTGAATTTCATCCAACGCTTTGAAGTGATCTTTAACGTGCTCAAGTACATCAAAGGCGAGCAGTGCATCATATGACCCTGATGCTATTTCGGGCATATTGGATATATCGAGATCAAGTTCGATGTTACCAAAATCATACGCTCCGGCCAGGTAATCGGCGGTTGTATACAACGATGCGATTTTCCGCAGCTTACGTGAAACATGATAATAGGGTGAGAAGTGGAGCACCCTTTTGTCTTGGAGGATTTTTTCAAGATGGACGGCAGGCACCATATTGACTGCTGCCCAGAACAGGCGATGCCGCACCTGGCATTGGCATACGGGGCAGATGGAATAGAGATGCCATTCGTCACTATCAAACCGCAATGAGCGGTGGTCGCACACATTGCAAACATGACCCAGGTCCAGTAGTTTCAGAGCACCATGCCACACCTTTGAGCGAGCGGCATGGAGCGCAACGGATGCCCGGTAGTGCCCTCCGATAAGAAGTCTTTTAAGAAAAGCAAACCCGGTTCTTTTCGTTTTCATGGTGGTCAGAATCTTACGTATTCTGGTGTTGTTATAGCTCACTTTGATGAACACCTCCTGGTCTCTTCAACATAGAGCCGGGGCAAAGTTACAGAAATCCCTGCACCGGATCGATCCGGCCAACAAGGCTGTTTCTTTTTTTGAGGTGCGGAGATACATTGTGTGCATTTT
>SKPS01000048.1 GCA_007119395.1 Lentimicrobiaceae bacterium | reverse complement strand
GTGTCCCACCCCTCATTCGAGGTGAGCGCATCGGGAGGGTCGGGCACCAGCGTTACCTGTGCCGGCTTGACACGGGTTACCAGGTCAAGAAATGTGCGCGATGGGTAACCTTCAATGTTGAACTCTGTGGTTACAATATGCTGCAGGTCAATTACGTCGCGATAGCGGATATGCCGTTCATCGGGCCTGGGGTGAACCGTGATGCCTTGGGCACCAAATCGCTCTATGTCCCTGACAGCACGCAGCAGATCTGGCGTGTCGCCTCCACGTGCATTGCGAATCGTGGCTATCTTGTTTACGTTCACACTCAATCGTGTGCCGCCGGTTGCTTGATGCTTCATAGTTGTTTGTTTTTACCCGGTTCCCTTGGTGGTTGATAACACATGTTTCCGGTGATGCAAAAGTAATACAATTTCTTCCGAACCCCGCACTGCGTACCCACCGTTATACTGTTCAGGGATTTTCATCCCACCCTGAAAAAAACAAGTTACACACCCTCATTCCCCTACAATAAAAACAAAATGTATCTTTACCCGCTCAACAAAATGAAAATTTTGATCAAAAGATGATAGCAAAAAAGCTGGTACGTGAAGTTCCGGTGGTTGCCCTTTCGACCTCCGGTCTGGTGGCGATGAGTTTAATGGATGAGCTCAAACTGGTTCATTTGCCAGTGGTTAGCCGGGATGCCTGTGAGGGTGTTGTATCTGAGGCGATGCTGTTCTCCATGGCAGACCCGGAGCAGAGTTTACAGGAAGGGGGTATTGTTCCTGAGAAGCTTTGTGTTTCTGACGTTCAACATGTATATGAAATCGCACAAGTATTTATTGAGAACCAGTTGTCTTTGCTGCCTGTGGTGGATCCGCAGCAACAATACCAGGGTTGCATTGTGCATAGTGATTTGCTAAAACATTTGGGGGAGTTCTCCTCGGTGTGTGAGCCTGGTGGTATCATTGTGTTAGAGGTAGGTGAACGTGACTATTCGTTGCAGCAGATTGCCGGCATTGTAGAGTCAAATGATGCCAGGATTCTGAGTGTTCAGACCGCCACACAGGCCGACAGCACTCGCATGGAGGTTACACTGAAGCTCAACAAGATGGATCTGCGACCTGTACTTCAAACCTTTGACCGGTTCAACTACCAGGTCTCAGCTTCGTTCCAGGAGGCGGAGTATGAAGACAGCCTGAAGGAGCGATACGACTCGTTGATGAATTACTTAAAGCTATAATGCGTTGGTACGTTATTGCATACTGTGTTGTGTATGTTTGCTGGTATTCAGCAACGTCGGATCAGCAGTTCAGCAAGCAGATCCGGGTGATGCACCGCCATTGGTGATCAGTGCGGTTGTGTTGCCTGATGGTTTGCACACCCATCCACAGCACATTTTGCGTGAGCTCACCTTTTCGGTGGGAGACACCTTACTTCCCCGGGAGTTGGAGAAGGCGATGGAGCAGAGTCGTATCAACCTGGTCAATACAGCACTTTTCATCAACCACCGTATTTCGGTGACCGGTGCACCCGATGAGGAGGGCAGGGTGGTGGTATACATTGACTTGAGAGAGCGATGGTATTTCTGGCCTGAGCCGATCCTGGAGAATGCAGAGCGCAACTTCAATATCTGGATGGAGGAGAGGAACCTGTCCAAGCTGAGCTGGGGGATGAACCTGATGACCGAGAATGTTTTAGGCGGCCGTGAGCGCCTCACCATGCTGTTTCGTTTGGGGTATGATGAGAAATATGAAGTTACCTGGACCCAGCCATCGGTTCGTCGTTCTGAAGTGGTGGGTTTTGGCTTCGGTGCTGGTTTTGTGGGGAATCACGAAGTGGCAACGGGCATTACGAAGAACCGTCGTGACTTTGTGCGTGCCGACAGATACCTGTTCACCCGCACCTACGGCTTCGCCAGAATACTTGTCAGACCCTCCATCCACCAATTCCATACCCTCACACTGGAAATGGCTCATTACCATATCGACGACACACTGTTTACAATCAATCCCAACTTCTTCCATACAGCAAAAAGGAGTCACCGTGTTGCCCACATCACATGGCTTGTGAAGTTCGACCACCGCAACCACAGAGCCTACCCCCTGAAGGGGAGTTATGCCGACCTGAGCATCAGGTATGCAGCCATCCCCCTCGATGGAGCGAACCATGCTCCCTTCACCGAAACGGCTGTCAACCTGCGGATCTACAGACCCGTGGCTACACGACTGTACCATGCAGCAGGGTTCGCCGGGAAAGTGGTCTCCGCCAGGGAACTCCCATTCTACTACCAACGCGGACTCGGCTACAGGCGCAACTTCGTCAGAGGTTATGAATACTATGTAATGCACGGACAGGCGTATGCACTGCTCAGACAAAACCTGAAGTATGCCTTGCTGCCCGAAAAAGCATACAGAATTAACTTTATGCCTCATGAAAAATTCCGAGATGCCACAGTGGCTCTATACGTAAACCTATTCACCGATGCTGGCTATGTATATAGTAAAAACGAGGATGACGATGCCCTCGTAAACAGATGGATGGGAAGTGTTGGTGTGGGGTTTGATTTGGTAACTTACTACGATAAAGTGATGCGCATTGAAACCACCATGAACGACCAAGGGAAAGCCGGAGTGTTTGTACATTTCATCGCACCCATATAAACCCACACATCAAACCCAACAACAGAAAACACGATCCCCAATACCATATCAACAGCACAACACTGAAAAAATAGGGGAATAATATGTTACAGGAACAACATTTTTCTCATATTTGTAATTTCAACGCTGATTCCACAGGATGATTAACCAAACAGAGGGATAACAGTATGCGTGTTGCAATATATGGCCGCAAGTTCGATGTGTATATGACGGAGGTGCTACAGTCATTGGTTCGTCATTTAGAGCGAAATGAAGCCACTGTAGCCATAGAGGAGGATTTTTACCGTATGTTGGAGGGGCATGTGGTATTTGGGTATGAGCCCACGGTTTTTCGATACAATGGTTCCGGTGCATTGGATGCCGATTATTTACTGAGTGTGGGGGGTGATGGTACAATGCTGGACACCATCATGTTGGTAAGGGACAGTGGCATCCCGGTATTGGGTATTAACACAGGTCGTTTGGGTTTCCTTTCAGGGGTGGCTTTTGATCAGATAGGCTTTGCCATCAGGTCATTGAAAGAGCAAAGGTTCAAGATCAACAGCAGGTCGTTGCTGGAGCTGCATACTGAGCAAAGCTATTTTGGCAAGATGAATTGTGCATTGAACGAGGTGAGCATTCACAGAAGGTCAAGCCCCTCTTTGATCGCTATTGAGGTGTGGATAGATGAGGAGTTTGTGAACGCGTATTGGGCAGATGGATTGCTTGTGTGTACACCCACCGGATCAACAGGCTATTCACTAAGTTGTGGCGGCCCGATCATCTATCCTCAGGCCAACACCATGATGATCACACCCATTGCCACACACAATTTAACAGTGCGCCCTCTCGTTATTCCTGATACAAAAAGAGTTTCAGTGAGGGTTGATGCAAAATACGGGCAATACATTACTGGTCTAGATGCACGTTATACAGAGGTAACTCCGGGGGAGAGGCTTACGATAAAAAGAGCGCCTTACGTTCTGAATATCATTCAGTTTGCTGATGAGGAGTTTTTCTCTACCATCAGAGAGAAGCTGAAATGGGGCCTGGATAACAGAAATTGAACACAATACCCAATAAAATGTGGATCAGACCGTTTTTTTTTCTACCTTTGCCTGCCCCTCTTTGTGGGGTGACCGGAACGAATGAAACAAAACGGTAAACGAACAACAACCAGCAAAACAACGATACCATGAAAAAGGTCTTTATCCTGCTTTTTGTGATCCTCCTGGGAACGTCGGCTTATGGTCAACGGCACGAGGTGGGTTTATTTTTAGGTACCTCCTTTTATATCGGGGACCTCAACCCTAGTCAGCCTTTTCTGATGTCACAACCCGCCTTTGGTGCAGCCTACAGGTATATCCTCAACCCGAGATGGGCTTTTAAGTTCAACGGATACTATGGTGAGGTGGCAGGCAGCGACAGAAACAATCCTGATGCATCTCTCCGCGACCGAAACCTGAACTTCAGGTCGATGGTTCTTGAGTTTGGTGGTATGATGGAGTTTAACTTTATGCGGTTTGTGGCTGGCAGTGATCATGAGCGTTTTTCTCCATTCCTCTTTGGAGGCCTTTCGGTCTTCCGGTTCAACCCCAGGGCAGAATTCAACGGTGACTGGTACTATTTGCAACCGTTGGGTACGGAGGGGCAGGGAACCACTGCCTACCCCGAGCGAACTCCCTACTCTCTCACTTCGGTGGCCATCCCTTTTGGTATCGGCATAAAATATAGCTGGGGTGAAAACGTTGTGCTTGGCCTGGAGTGGGGCATGCGCAGAACCTTTACCGATTACCTCGATGATGTAAGCTCGACCTATGCAGATCCCTATATTCTGTGGTCAGAGAACACCCCGGCCGCTATGATTTTTGGCAACCGGATCAATGAAAACATGATCGATGACATGAACTTGAACATTTCACCTGAGCCCGGTGTCGGAAGTCATCAAGACATGAGCCTCTATGCTGAAAGCATGTATCAGTATGCCGGTCAGCAGCGTGGTGATGAGTCTACCAAAGATTGGTACTCCTTTGCGGGTATTACCATCACCTTCCAGATCAGAGGCCCCAGGGCTACACAATGTGATGCATACCGTCAACACCACCATTACAAGGAGTACCGGCGCCCCGGTACACGTCGACGCAGGTAAGCCTTGCCTCACCTTGCATGATCTGTCAATTTTAAAAGAGTAACAACAACTGATGTCGGAGAGAAGTTTGAAGGAGCAAATCGATGTAAGCAAATTGCCAGGTCACATTGCAGTGATTATGGACGGCAACGGTCGTTGGGCAAAAAAAAAAGGGAAACCCCGCGTTTTTGGTCATGAGCAAGGTGCCAAATCGGTACGGAAATGTATTGAAGCTGCAGCCCGTTTGGGCATTCCATACCTGACCCTGTATGCGTTCTCAACGGAAAACTGGAACCGTCCGAAATATGAGGTGGAAGCGTTGATGCATCTTCTCATCAAAAGCCTGCACAATGAATTAAAGACCCTTCACGAGAACAACATCCGTTTGGTCACCATCGGTGACCTCACCACCCTACCTGTTAAAGCGGCCAGGGAGCTGGAGCGTGCCATGGAGAGTACACGTCATAACACCCGGCTTACATTGATCTTGGCACTATCGTACAGCGCACGATGGGAAATTACCCAGGCGGTGAAAAAAATTGGGCTCGCAGTCAACGATGGAACGATCCAACCCGAACACATCTCAGACAAAACCATCGAAGCCCACCTCTCCACCGCCGGCATACCTGATCCGGAACTGCTGATACGTACCAGTGGTGAAATGAGAATCAGTAACTTCCTCTTGTGGCAAATTGCCTACGCAGAACTCTTCTTCACCGAAACACTATGGCCCGATTTTACCGAGGAACACCTCTATGAAGCCATTCTATGCTTCCAGAAAAGGGAAAGGCGCTTCGGAAAAATCAGTGAACAGTTAAACAAGGAAGAGCCTTATGCGTAAATGTAACCTTTGTGCCCTCGCAAGGGTCTTGTATTCAATCAGTCATTTTTTGAATTGTTATATGCTGAAAACAAAGAAATCATACGTTTTTATTCTGATGCTGTTTTGGGTAACGCAATCAGGCGCACAGATTTCCATAGGTGATGCACCTGCGATCGATTACACCAATCCCAAAACCTATTTTATTGGGGGAATTACGGTATCAGGTTCCAATTTCGTTGACCAGAGTATTGTGGTGATGCTGTCTGGTTTAAGTGTTGGGGATGAGATTGAAGTTCCCGGCATGCAAATTACCGAAGCGATCAAAAGGCTGTGGGGTCAGGGGATGTTTGAAGAGATCAGCATCCGTGCCGAGCGCATCCAGGGCAACTTGGTTTTTCTTGACATTTACCTTACTGAGAGGCCCAAGCTTTCGCGCTTTGCTATTCATGGGCTGCGTAGGTCTGAAGCCGACAAAGTGCGTGATGAGCTCTCCATCAAAGCGGGTGATCCGGTAACGGAGCATGTGTTGCTTACCAGCAAGCAGCGCATCCGGAGGTATTTCGTCGGAAGGGGCTTTCTGCATGCTGAAGTGACCCATACCATGGAACGTGACACGATGGTTACCAACAGTGTCATTCTCCACTTCCACATTGATAAAGGGGAACGTGTTCGTATTGGCTTGATGGAGTTTGAAGGGAATGAGTACCTTACAGACCGTAGGTTGCACTGGATGATGCGAAACACCCGAGCCAAAGGGACACTCCGCTTTTGGAAACGGAGCCGGTTTATAGAGAGAGAGTTCGAGGAAGACCGGCAGGCCTTGCTCGCTGCCTATAACAAACGAGGGTTTCGTGATGCCATGATAGAAAAAGACACCATGTGGTTTTTACCCGATGGGAACATGGCGTTGCGTATCACTGTGAATGAAGGCCCCAAATACTATTTCCGAAACATCACCTGGGTGGGCAATACCAAATACACAGACCGTGAGCTCTCAACAGTGCTGGGTATTATGCGTGGTGACGTATACAACCACGAGCTGTTGGATCGCAGGCTCTACATGAACCCACAGGGAATGGATGTGAGCTCACTCTACCTCGATGATGGCTACCTGTTTTTCAATATCACACCGGTGGAGCTGCGTGTGGAAAACGATTCCATAGACCTGGAGATGCGTATCTCGGAGGGTAAACAGGCCACCATCAGTGAAGTGAGTGTGGTGGGCAATACACGCACCAATGACCATGTCATTATGCGGGAGATACGCACCCGCCCCGGACAGCTCTTCAGCCGCAGCGATATCATCCGTACACAACAAGAGTTGGCGCAGTCGAGATATTTCGACAACGAGAAACTGGGATTGGATTACGACCCGAACCCACAGGATGGTACGGTGGCCCTGGAGTACCAGGTGGTAGAGACTTCATCAGACCAGATAGAACTATCAGGAGGATGGGGAGGAGGTTATATTATTGGTACCCTGGGGGTATCCTTTAACAACTTTTCGATAAGAAACATCTTCAATGGTGATGCATGGCGCCCACTCCCATCAGGTGACGGGCAAAAGCTGGCCATCAGGGGATCTTCCTATGGCCTCGGCTTCTACAACCTCAGTGTCTCTTTTACAGAACCCTGGCTGGGTGGTCGTAAACCAAACTCCTTCTCTATTACCGCTTACCATAGCGCCTTCAGCAATACTTTGCCGAAAGAGGATCCCAGAAGATACTCGTTTAAGATCAACGGTTTGTCACTCGGACTGGGCAGAAGGTTGCAATGGCCCGATGACTTCTTCACCTTCTCGCAGAATGTGAGCTTCCAGAACTATACACTGGAAAACTACACACTGATCGATGCCTTCAACAACGGCACCGCGCACAACTACAGCTACGGTCTCCATATCACCAGAAACTCCACCGATGACTGGATTTACCCATCGAAAGGATCTGATTTTGAAATCACATCGCAGTTTACCCCTCCATACAGCCTCTTTAACCAGAAGGATTACAGCAAGCTACCACCTGAGGAGAGGTACAAGTGGGTTGAATACCACAAATGGCGATTAAAATCCTCCTATTTTATCACTCTGGCAGGAAATTTGGTCTTACACGCCAGAACAAGAATGGGATTTCTTGGCTCCTATAACTCAGCGATTGGGATTACGCCTTTTGAGCGTTTCTATCTTGGTGGCGACGGGTTATCGGGGATCAATCAATTTGATGGAAGAGAGATTATTGGTATGAGAGGTTACGATGCAAGTCAGCTCAATCCACGAGACCACACCGGCAATACGATCGGTGGCACCATCTTTAACAAGCATACGGTGGAGTTGCGTTATGCATTTGCCAAGAGCCCTATGTCAACCATTTTTGGGATGATTTATTTTGAATCGGGCAATGCTTGGGCAGGTTACGACACCTTTGATCCTACAGATGTGCGTCGTTCGGCTGGTGTGGGTGTGCGTATCTTTTTGCCGATGTTTGGGGTGCTTGGCTTAGACTACGCCTGGGGCCTCGATGAGATCCCCGGGGTGAAGCCTGCATACCAAGGGATGTTCCATTTTTCCATCAATAATTCAATCGATTAACACAACAAAACAGAAGGAGGATAACCCAATGAAAAAACTGATGATTTTGGCAGCGGTACTGATATTCGGACTGGCTGCCCAGGCACAGAGAATTGGTGTGGTTGACACCGATTATATTTTGGACAACATGCCTGAGTATCGTGTTGCGCAGGAGCAACTGGATGATCTGGCTGTTGAGTGGCAAAAAGAGATAGAGCAGCTGTTTAGTAACATTGATGAGCTGTACCAGAAGTTTGTAGCGGAGGCTCCGATTTTACCTGAGGAGGAGAAGCGTCGTCGGCAGGAGCAGATTGAGCGCCTGGAGCGTGAAGCCAAGGAGTTGCAGCGCAAGCGTTTTGGCCGCGATGGTGACCTGTTCAAGAAACGGCAGGAGCTGATCCAGCCCATTCAGGAGAGAGTATACAACGCCATCCAGGAGATTGCCGATAACGAGAACTATCTGATCATTTTGGACAAATCGGCCGGTACGGCTGTAGCATACGCCAGAAGCCGTGTTGACATCAGTGATGATGTATTGCGGCGTCTTGGATATGCTCCCGGTGGCATGTAGAAACGAGGGTAACCAAGTAGATTTATTTCGTAGCTTTGCACAAAATTTTTAACACCGGTTCAGTGAAGCAACCATTCCAATGTACGCATTATGTTGGTACTAACGTACCCGTCGTATCTGCGATGGTAAGGTTCAACTGACCTATGAAAACAAACAATAAACAGATGAAAAGAGTTGTTTTTCTTTTAACCGTTTTGATGCTTGCGGGTGCTACTTCGGGTTATGCACAAAATACCTTAAAGATTGGCCATGTGAACATGGATTCCATTGCATTTCTTATGCCTGAGGTTGACTCTATGATGGCAGCCATT
Organism: Lentimicrobiaceae bacterium; assembly: GCA_007119395.1. Lineage (GTDB taxonomy): Bacteria > Bacteroidota > Bacteroidia > Bacteroidales > SKPS01 > SKPS01. Next base: position 2,164 of record SKPS01000048.1, on the reverse strand, counting down.
GATGCACGTCGGGCGATTCATCAGCGCACCTTACGTATTGAAGAGGAGGATTTCCAGCGGATGTACAACACCTTCACCAACAACATGGAGGGGATGCCTGCATCGTGGGTAGAGCAGAAGCAGGATGAGCTGATCAGGAAGCAGCAGGCGATTGAGAACTTGCGCAGGATTGATTTTCCGCAAGAGCTGCAAGACATTCAGGACAAGTATCTTCAGATCATGTATGATAAGATTATGGGGGTTGTGAATTCGTTGGCCAAGGAGTTGAAGTACACCTATGTGCTCAATTCGGGAGAAGGGATGAGTGGTGTGTTGTATGCTGCGCCTTCAGAAGACCTTACCGGTAAGGTGATTGAGCGCTTGGGCCTTGACCCGAACAAGCCACCCCGCAACATGATGCGCTAACGACTCTGTGCTGCCTCATTATGTTAGAGGCGTTGTACCCTTAACGGGTGCAGAAGAGGGAATGTAGCGTTGTTACACACAGTACTATGCCTTATGGGAGATACCATGAGGCATATTTTTTATAGCTTTTGGCGATGCGCTCCACCTCCCCGTCGAGCATGACCTGATCAATCGGCCGCAGGAGTTTGGCAGGGTTTCCTGCATAAATGCTTCCGGGAGGCACTACCGTTCCTTTGGTAACCACGGCACCGGCTGCAATGATCGAATCGGAACCTATCTCTGCATCATCCATCACAATTGCACCCATGCCTACCAATACCCGGTCGTGAATGGTGCACCCATGAATGATGGCATTGTGCGCTACCGAGACATAGTTGCCGATGTTGGTGGGTGAACGCTTGTAAGTGGCGTGTACTACTGCGTTGTCCTGTATGTTGACATAGTTGCCCATCCGTATGTAATGTACATCGCCCCGGATCACTGCACCATACCATATACTGCAGTAATCGCCCATCTTCACATCACCAATAATCACCGCCGTCTCCGCAGTGAAACAGTCGCGCCCAAAATCGGGCACCTTGCCTAACAAGGGTTTGATCAATGCCATAATATGATTGCCTGTTGATGATTGTTCATGCCTTCGGATTTATTCCACCGTAATAGAGAATACCGTGCGGGTTTGCTCCGTGATACGGTAACGGTTGTCAATACGGTAACCCACAACCCATACGATTTGTTCACCTGACAAGATCACCCACACCCTCTCTTTTTCTGGAAGCGATAGTTTCAGGTCGGAGAAGAGATCACTCAGTTTTTTTCTGTTCTGCATACCCAGCGGCACAAAGGCATCACCGGTCTGCCATTTCCGGAGGGTGAGCGGAAACGTAAGCTTATGAAAATCGAGCGCTGCGGTTGAAGGATCGGGTGTGAGTGTATACTCTTCCTCCGTTGAGGTTTTGCACTTCAGCCTGAGGGGCCGTGTCATGGTATCGGTCTCCTCGTGGAGGAAGTACTGCCAGTGCTCTGCATCATCAGTGCTACTCTTCACTGTGATGATGAGCTCATCACGGTCTTTCACCACCCGGTGCGACGGCGAGAAGTACTGTTTTCCTGAGATGGCATCGAGGCCCTTCTCTATTTCTGCCAAGGTAGACGCATTAAAGCCATAGGGTGAGAGTAGCTCAAAGAGGTAGGTTGACAGGGGTTTGAGCGACTTCAACCCGGGGATGCTCACTTTGATGTCGTGCCGGTCATAGATAACAACAGTTGCCAGCTTCTCTTCCACCTTTTCACGGTAGATGATTTCAGCCTCTCTGATGTGCTGAACTGTGCGCAGCAGTGCCATTCTGTAGTTTGGGTTGATCTCTTCCACCAATGGCATCATCATGTGACGGATCCTGTTGCGACGTATCTCCACTTCCTGGTTTGAGGTGTCTTCAATCCAGCCGATCTGGTTGGCAGAGGCGTATTGCTGGATTTCATTTCTGAAGAAGGGGAGGAGGGGTCTGACCACCTGACCGGTTTTAGGCAACATCCCTCTGAGCCCGCTGATGCCGGTCCCTCTGATCAGGTTGAGCAGCAGGGTTTCAATCTGGTCATCGGCATGATGGCCGGTGGCAACACATTGGTAGCTATGTTGTTTGAGTAGCTGAGAGAACCACGCATACCGCAGGTCACGAGCGGCCATCTCAATTGAGATACCCTCATTGAAGGCGTAAGAGTGTGTGTTGAAGTGTTCGGTGTGCATCTCTACACCCAG
>SKPS01000332.1 GCA_007119395.1 Lentimicrobiaceae bacterium | reverse complement strand
TTACGCTCCATTCTACTATACACAAAGCGGAAGACCTGTATGTAGTACTTCTCATACAGGGGCTCAAACCGGCTGATGTCCTCGCAGGCACGTCGAATCAACTCCTGGTCTGAACTCTCAGCCAAACTACCTGTTTTACTTTCCATCACGCTGAGCGTTTACATGATACAATGCACTTTGTCGTATAATATTACACTTGCCTCCCGGTGATCTGAATATTTAACCTTTTATTAAGGATTAAGTTCATGCATGTTGACCTGGCAAAGCAACGTATTCTCATCAGAGTCTCTGCCTGATACATGGATGCTGTATGGCAGCCTCTGTGTCCATGGCGCACCGTTGCACAGATCAGTATCTGTTGGTACAGTTGAGGTCTTCAAAAGCAGTCTTGAGTCTGTTGATCATTGCCGTTTCTCCTTCACGCAGGAATCGGCGGGGGTCGTAATACTTCTTGTTGGGTTTATCCTCCCCCTCGGGGTTACCGATTTGCCCTTGCAGGTACTCTTTATATTTGAGGTAATATTGGTGTACTCCATCCCAAAAAGCCCATTGGGTGTCGGTATCGATGTTCATTTTCACCACTCCGTATGAGATGGCTTCCCGGATCTCTTCCTGTGAGGATCCGGAACCTCCGTGAAACACAAAATTAACAGGGTTTTCCGGGGTATTGAACCGCTTCATAATGAATTCCTGGGAATTTTTTAATATCACGGGTGTGAGCACTACATTTCCCGGTTTATATACACCGTGAACGTTACCAAAGGCGGCTGCCACAGTGAACTGGTCAGACACTTTGCTCAGTTCTTCGTATGCATAGGCAACCTCTTCGGGTTGGGTATAGAGCTTTGTACTGTCGATATCGGTATTGTCAACACCATCTTCTTCACCACCCGTTACGCCCAGTTCGATTTCCAGGGTCATTCCGATGCGGCTCATTCTTTCAAGATACTGTTTGCATGTGGCAATGTTCTCTTCCAGTGGCTCTTCGGAAAGGTCGATCATATGTGAGCTAAACAGGGGTTTGCCTGTATTGGCAAAATGTTCTTCACCGGCCTTCAGCAGGCCATCGATCCAGGGGAGCAGTTTGCGTGCGGCATGGTCAGTATGCAGCACCACAGGGATGCCATATTGTTCAGCCAGCAGATGAACATGTCTGGCTCCGCTGATCGCTCCGGCAATAGCGGCTTTTTCACCTTCGTTAGACAATCCTTTCCCGGCGTAGAACAGCGCTCCACCATTGGAGAACTGTATGATCACCGGAGAATTGACAACACGGGCAGCCTCCATTACGGCATTCACTGAGCCGGTGCTCACCACATTCACCGCAGGCATGGCAAACCCCTGGTCACGCGCAATGGCAAACAACTTTTGCAGGTTTTCACCTGTGACAACTCCCGGCATAATCTCGTCCTTTACTCTCTTCGTCATAGTTTGTTCTTGTTTATGTTATTGTATATATATCAACCTATATCATCGTTTCATAACAGATACCGAAGGTACAAAAATAATCAATTGTTTTTATGAAGCTCCCTTTGATTTCCTTTTATCTCCTGAACAGTTTACGTTCACGCCATCGCTTTTTGAGGATTCCGAGTACAATTCCCCATCTGAAGGCACCATGCAGTAAGGCCACAAACGGCACATTCCTGAACTTGCCGGTTGTATCAAGATACAACGACACCACGTATTGTGCATGGCTGAGCTCGTATTTAATCATGTGTTGATATCCGCTCCGCTCACGGTAATCAAAAAGGGCTGCACCGTAGGTATATTGTTTTTTCAGGATTTGCCAAAACGTGATTTCCTCCCTCCGGTATACATGGATCGCATCAGCGTGCAACCGTTGGATCCCTTGATCGTCCATCCTTTTGTTGTAGTCCGAGTCTTCTCCTGCCACCAGTTCTTCGTCGAAAGCCCCTGTGACCTCCAGTGTCTCTCTTCGGAAAGAGGAGGCTGCACCTGCAGGAAACCCCGGCCCCGTAAAGCCCTCTTCAACCTGTTGAGCCCCCTTTTTCCAGTTGTCGATGATAAACTGATAGTAAAGGTTCTGCATTTTTGGTCCCATTCCCTTGCCAACGGTAATCACCCGGGAACTCACCACACCATACCGTTTTAATAATGCTTCTTTCCTGATAAAATGATCCTTCTCAATGGTGTAATTGTCGGCAAAGATGGTGATGATACTTCCTGATGAGGCTTTGATCCCCACATTGCGGGCATGGCTGATTCCTGAGTTGCTGGCAAGGCGCAGGCAGGTGACCGGCAGCTCCGGCAGAAAGCTTTCTGCAATGTGGTTGATCTCCTGAGGGCCACCATCATTCACCACGATCACTTCAAAGTTGCCCGGTATGTTGGCATGTGAAATACTTTCCAGACACTCGTGCAGCAGGGTAGGCAGCTTGTGTGCCAGTATGATGATGCTGTGCACTACCGATGGTTTTGAAGGGCGGCTGAACATGCTATTTTTTCCTCCTTTTGATCAATACATTTCTGATCATGCGAATATATGACAACCAATCGTTGAAAACCACCTTGTGCCAGGGAGTGAACAGCTCATGCACTTTACCAAACCTCACATGGGTTGAAACGAGGTGCTCATAGGAGCTTTGGCATTGGTTGTCGGGATCCAGAGATTTGTACACGTTATATCTTCGTTGGCGATCCTCCTTCAACAAACTTCCCAGGTGGAGGACCAGCAGATGGCTTCTCATCTCCCTTTCAGAACGGTACGGCTTGAGCTCGAAGTGCATTCTCCTTGGATCTGAAATCAGCATGGCGTCTTTTCTGCGAATCATCTTCAAACGGTATTGTACTCCCTGTTCAGAGTGAGGGTAGTCGGTTCGGAATTGGTCAGGGCTATCCCACAGGTGCACGTAGCGAAATCTGACAAAGTCAAGACCAGGCAGTTTGGTGAGCCATTTGAACGCGGGTATACCTGAGGTATCCAGTCGTTCATCCAGGTCCAGAAACAGCAGCCAGCGGGTATTGAGCACCACG
>SKPS01000109.1 GCA_007119395.1 Lentimicrobiaceae bacterium | reverse complement strand
TTGGGTGTGGCACCTGTATGGAGGTGTGTAAATTCAGTGCTGTTAAAACCAGGTAGAATATCATGAACTTCTATATCACAGTAAACAACCGCGAGATTGAGGCGGTAAAAGGGGAGACAGTGCTTCAGGCGCTGAAGAGAAATGGCATCACGGTGCCCACCTTGTGCAACATGGAGGGGTTCACCCCGACAGGTGCGTGCCGATTGTGTATGGTTGAGGTAAAAGGGAAGGCTGACCTGATGCCGGCCTGCAGCTACCCCGTTGAGGAGTGGATGGAGGTGCAAACCCATACCGCCCGCGTAACCCAGGCGAGAAGGGTGATCGTTGAACTGCTGCTGGCCGGCCATCCCGACGACTGCCTCTATTGCGAAAGAAACTGCCATTGCGAACTGCAAAACCTGGCCTATGAACTAAACATCCGTGAACGAAAACACAAAGGGCACAAAGTGCACAAAATAAAAGACCTCAGCAGTCCGGCCATCTTGCGTGACCCGTCGAAGTGCATTCTTTGCGGACGGTGCGTAAGGGTGTGTGAGGAGGTGATCGGATGCACCGCACTGGAGTTCTCCTCCAAAGGGAACCAGGCAGGCATCACCACCACGTGTGGCCGCAACATGAACCTATCCACCTGTATCACCTGTGGTCAATGTGTTTTGGTTTGCCCCACCAGCGCGTTGTACGAGAAAAAGCACCTATCAGAGCTACAGCAGGCACTCAACCACAAAGAGCGCTATCCGGTAGCCGTGATTGACCCGGTGGTGACGCTGACACTGGCGGATATGTATGGATACCGTAACGTTCGGCAGGCAGCCAGACAGCTGAATGCCATACTGAAGCGGTGCGGATTTCAACAGGTGTACGACTATGCTGCCGTACAGGATCTCTACGTAGCCATGGGAGCCGACGAGGTGATCAACGGCAACGAACGTACCATACTCTCGTCGAATTGTCCCGCCTGGGTTAAATTCTGTGAACAACAAATGCAGGATCAGATACCCCATCTTTCGGCCTTAAAAAGTCCGTCACAAATCGCAGGCACCATCATTAAGTCACGGCTGAACGAAGAGCTCCCATCAGCTGAACCCCCTTTGCGCCCCTATGTAGTGAGCATCACTCCCTGTACTGCACGTAAGTTTGAGTTGAAGCGGAAAGAGTTCTCCCAGCTTCCCGGTCCTGATGTTGACCTGGCGATCACCACCAGGGCATTGGATCAGTTGATCAGGATTCATGGCCTTGACCTGAGTCAGGTTGAAACGGAGGATTTCACACCTCCATTCCATACGGCCTCGTTGCATGGTGAGATGGGTGGTGTTGCAGGGGGTACCATGGAGGCAATGGCAGCAGCTGTTTACCAAAAAATAACGGAGGGTGAAGAGCTCAACGACCCGAAGATACGTAAGCAAAGAGCATCGAAAGGTGTGCGGGAGATCTCTTTCACCGTGAAGAAAAACACATATCGTTTTGCGGCGGTGAGTGGCATGGCAGAGGCGGAGCAGTTCATCCGTGATGCAGCATCCCGCTCAGAGAAGTGGAACTATATAGAAGTAATGGCATGCCCGGGTGGTTGTGTAGAGGGTGGAGGCCAGCCCATTATGGAGAGCGGGCAGAGTGCACGTTCAAGACAGAAGCAAATGGTTGAGATGGCCGAAAAGAATGCACTGACAGGGTGTTACCGCAACCGCTCTGTCCTGGATATAGCCAGCTCTGCAGAGTACATGGGTAAACCACTTGAAGAGCTGCTGTGTACACATTACAATCCAAGAAACGTTTATTAAATCATGTCAAGAAAACAGCCGATAACACAACTGGTATTTACCGAGAAGGATCTCTGCAGGGTTTGCTACTCCTGTGTACGGTCTTGTCCGGCCAAGGCGATCCGCATCTTTGCCGGTCAGGCCGAGGTGATTGATGAGCGCTGTATAGGTTGCGGAAACTGCACCAGAGTTTGTAGTCAGGGAGCTAAGACATTCCTCTCTTCGGTGGATGAAGTGGAGGCGCTGTTGCGTGCACCAGGGCCAAAGACTGCCATTGTGGCTCCCAGCTTTCCCGCCGAATTTACCGAGTGTGATGACTACACCCAGCTGGTGGGTATGATCAGAGCGCTTGGTTTTGATCAGGTGATTGAGGTCGCTTTTGGTGCCGATATGGTCACCGCTGCCTACAGCAAACTGTTCGATGCCTCAACAGACATCAGCTATATTGCCGCCAATTGCCCGGCCATTGTGCACTATATCAGGCAATATCATCCTGATATGACCGACAACATAGCCCGCATTGCTTCCCCGGCTGTGGTGACCGCACGCATTGCCAGAGAAATCACCGGTCAAGATACACGTATCGTTTTTATCGGGCCTTGTATCGCCAAAAAAACTGAATCGGTCGAAATTGATGAGGTACTCACCTTTACCGAGCTACGTAAGCTCTTTGCAAACCGGAAGATCGACCAGCAAACCGTACAAAACACTCCGTTTGACCCACCCCATGGTGGCAGAGGGGGGATCTTTGCCATCAGCCGCGGGATGATCCAAACCGGAGACCTTCCCGATGATGCCATCCAGGGGAATATCGTGGTGGCAGAAGGGAAAAACAACTATCCTGAAGCACTGGAGGAGTTTGAAAAGGGATTGCTTCATGGTCAGCATCTGGAGCTGTTGGCCTGTGAAGGGTGCATTATGGGGCCAGGAAACACCCGTACCGATAAACCCTATTCGCGGCGCAACAACATCAGAAAATATCTCCACAAGAAACTCGAGACATTTGATGAAAAGGCCTGGAGAGAAGCGATGGAGAAATACAGCACCATTGACATTTCGCAGACCTATGAGCCGAACGACCAACGCCTGCCCATGCCATCACCGGAAGATGTTGAAAAGATACTTCAGCGGATGGGAAAAAACGATCCCCGCGACCACCTCAACTGTGGCGCATGTGGCTATGAAACATGCCATGAACACGCCATTGCCATTATAGAGGGCCTTGCAGAAGGGGAGATGTGCCTGCCATATACC
>SKPS01000298.1 GCA_007119395.1 Lentimicrobiaceae bacterium | reverse complement strand
GTGGCTGCCGAAAACTACGAACTGGCCTCGAAGATTCGTGATGAGATCAACAGAAGAATCAATCCTGATGACGATTAGTCACGTAATTTTGTTGAAGGTCTTTTTGCGGACCCTCACGTTGTTTCGAAGCAACACCGATTCCACCACGTGAACAATCCATCAGCTCATCATCATCAAAAAAAAAGACACCATAAAAAATGCGACAATATCTCGATTTGCTGAGCCGTGTTCTTGAGCATGGCGTGAGAAAAGAGGACAGGACCGGCACCGGCACCATAAGTATTTTCGGCCACCAGATGTCGTTTGATCTGTCGGAGGGGTTCCCGTGCATCACCACTAAGAAGCTTCACCTGCGCTCCATTATCCATGAGTTGTTGTGGTTTCTTAAGGGTGACACGAACATCCGGTACCTCAACCAACACAAAGTGACGATCTGGGATGAATGGGCCGGGCCGGATGGTGACCTGGGACCCATCTATGGATACCAATGGCGTTCTTGGCCTGCACCTGACGGCACACATATTGACCAGATCAGCCGGTTGATCGAATCGATCAAAACCAATCCCGACTCAAGAAGGCATATGGTGTGCGCCTGGAATGTAGCCGATATCGATAAAATGGCTTTGCCTCCATGCCATGTGCTGTTTCAGTTTTACGTTGCCAACGGTAAGTTGAGCTGCCAGCTATACCAGCGAAGTGCCGATATTTTTCTGGGAGTACCTTTCAATATTGCCAGTTATGCTATCCTGACGCATATGGTTGCACAGGTGACCGGACTGAAACCGGGCCACTTTATTCACACCTTTGGGGATGCGCACATCTACCTGAATCACCTGGAACAGGTTCAAACACAACTGCAAAGGGAGCCTTTGCCACTGCCTCAACTGGTACTGAACCCCGGGATCAATGATATTTTCGGTTTTTCTTTTGATGATATTCAACTACAGAATTACCAGGCACATCCACACATCAAAGGCGAAATAGCCATATAATAAGTGAAATGAATACAACGAACGAGCAAACCATTGCCATCATAGTGGCATACGACCGAAACCGGGCCATCGGACACCAAGGGGATATGCCCTGGCGACTTTCGGAAGACCTGAAACGGTTCAAGAGGATCACGATGGGACATCCCGTGGTCATGGGCAGAAAGACCTTTGAGTCACTCCCCAATGGAGCCCTGCCCGGAAGGAGAAATATTGTGGTGACCAACAATCCTGCGTTTGTGGCCGAAGGCGCCTCTAAAGCCTCTTCCCCTGAAAATGCACTGGCACTGTGCCAGGATGCCGCCAAGGTGTTTGTGATCGGCGGTGGACATTTGTACCGCTCTTTTCTGGAGAAAGCCCATCTCCTGTATATCACACAAATCGAACACGATTATCCGGCTGACACATGGTTTCCCGAGTTTGAAGAGAGTCATTATGAGGTGGTTGAAAACGAATACCATTCTGGCAATGAGAAGTTCCCATACCCGTATCGATTCATCACACTGAAAAAAAAATGTTAACTTAAAGTGAAATCATTTTGATTTATTGTGGGTTATGTCGTATATTTGCCATGTTATTCGTTTGAAAACGGATACTTTGAGCCCGATTTGCCTGTGTAGTTGTTAGATTAATAAACCAAAAATCAATAAAAATTATGAAAAAGAACATTCTTGTTCCCGCACTGCTGTTTGCATTTGCAGGCACATTGTTTTTCACTTCCTGTGATCTGGATCTGGATGATGTAGACACCAAGCCAGCTGAATCGGCATTGGAAGTATTAAAGACCTTTTCTGACGTGATCCTGGTGGTAGATGATGGATTGCATGTTGACACCGCTACCGGCAACAAAAGGTTGTTAGGAAAAAGCTACGAAGAGACCATCAGCGGTGAGTACCCAACGCAGCTTCGCACATGGGATTTTGGAGATTTTGGAGATTTGCAGGGCATTATCAACATTTTGCTCACAGACGACTACCGCAATCCGATGGCTGTTGCCAATGTTACGTTTGAGAACTTCACCTACAAGGGGCGTAAAGTTGATGGCATGCTATCGCTGGAGAACCTGGGGGCGAACGATCAGGAGCAGGATGAGTACAACGTTGAACTGATGTCGGCACGTGTTGGCAGCAATGTGTTAACAGCCGGCTGGATGCTTCAGCGCACAGAGGGAGGCATCACGCCTGATCAGGAAGACGACCGTTTCACCATTACCCAATTACAGGAGCCTGCCAGTGGCGTTACCGAAGAGGGTGTTGAGTTTACACTGGATATCCAGAAAGGGTTGTTTTTGGATCTGTCATGTGAGTTTGTGATCACCAAGGGGCTCTTCGAAATGTTGTTTGAAGGCTCTGTATTGCGCGCTGATTTCGGACAGGGAGAGTGTGACGGACGCGTAAGGGTGAGTGATGGAAAAGTGAGCGCCGACATCTACATTAAGTAGTTGCGATAAAACATTTTTCGGATAAGTTCCTGAAATGGAATCAGACCTGACATGCACGCATGTCAGGTTTTTCTTTTCTGTTTTTTCGCAGCCGGGAACAGCACATTGTTGAGAATCAACCGATATCCCGGGGAGTTTGGGAACAGATCGAGGTCTGTGGGTGGATCACCTACAAAATGGCGATAGTCTTCAGGGTCGTGCCCTCCGTAAAATGTCCAGGTGCCATTGCCAAACTCACCATGGATGTACCTTGCTTCACCCAATGACCTGTTTTCTCCCATAATCAATACATGGCTTTTGATCAGGCTGGTCCTGAAAGCAGTGGTCTGTCCCATGAAACCATGAATGGTGGTTTCGTGGTTCTGTGTCAGCATTGTAGGTACCGGATCCCATTTGGCAGAGAATTCGAAGAGGCTGAAGAAGTCGGTTTCTCTTGTGAGGTTCCTGGGTCTTGTATTGGTTACGTCGATATCGGATTTTTCATAACGATAGGGCGAAGTGATCAACGTGAAATCACGAAATGCGAAGGTATTGGCGAAGTTGAGTTTTTTCTGTGCATTGGGGTCTACTGGGTCACCATCGAAGGG
>SKPS01000301.1 GCA_007119395.1 Lentimicrobiaceae bacterium | reverse complement strand
TTACTGTTTATCACCATAGCCTGCGGTGCCATCTCAGGGTTTCATGCCACACAAAGCCCCATGATGGCCAGATGCCTGAAAAACGAACGGCAGGGACGAAGCGTTTTCTATGGCGCCATGATCGCTGAAGGAATGGTGGCCGTGATCTGGGCCGCTGCCGCCATGAGCTTCTTCGGTGGTGTGGAACACCTCAATCAAACGCTCGCCGAACATGGAAACGATGCCGCCTGGATCGTGAAAGTGATCACCTCCACAACACTCGGAACAGTGGGCGGAGTGCTCGCCATCCTCGGAGTAGTGGCAGCCCCCATCACCTCTGGGGATACAGCCTTCAGGTCAGCACGACTCATCGTCTCCGATTTCCTCAATATATCTCAAAAATCAATTCTTAACAGACTCTACATCAGCATTCCAATATTCCTCATCGCCATTGTCATCACCCAACTCGACTTTGCCGTGGTGTGGCGATACTTCGGCTGGAGCAACCAAACCCTCGCAACCGTCGTGCTGTGGACCATCACGGTGTACCTCGCCATCCATAAGAAAAAATACTGGATCACACTTTTACCCGCTCTCTTTATGACAGCCGTTGTCACCAACTATATCCTCATTGCACCTGAAGGGTTTAACCTGCCACAACAATGGGCTTACCCCGCAGGCATCACAATCTCCGCCATCTGCGGAATCATCTTCTTTCTATGGAAAAGACGCACCGGATTGTCAATACACCAAAAGGAGAACTCTGATCATTAAGCAATCTGTCGACTGAACAGATCAAACATTAAAACATCAATCATCAAAACAAAACAGTCATCATCAAATCACAACAACAAACAAATCAACAACAACATGATGGAGAAGAAAAATCAAACTAAACGAATGAACTTTGTTCAGAAAGTTTTGCCGGTGCTCTTGCTCATATTTATTGCAGGGGCAGGAGATGTCAATGGGCAGGATGATTTAGACAAGTACTTTGAGGACGGGGGCTTACTGGGAAACAGGATGGCCATTAAGGTTGGAGCAGACCCGATAGAGCGTGAGTATTTTGCCACCTTTGAGCACAAGTTGTTCCGTACAGTGACCTTCCGCTATTTTGTCAGCATGATTGACTACAAAGGGACCCATTGGCGCTATGGTTTTGAACCTTTGCCGAATGTGCCTGAAGAGGGGTTTGGTCATGCCTTGGGATTGTCGATCAAGAGACACACGCTGGGCACACTGTTCGACAGAGGGTTCTTATCAACCGGCTTTCGAAGAACCATGCTGGGAGAACAGGTGTATTGGGATTTCCAGTTTGTAGGTATAGGCACTCACAGACAAATCTACCGACGCTTTATGCTGGAACTAAACGCGGGTGTAGGAATGCGTTTCTTTAGAGAGGATAGAGGCCTGTGGTATGATGACGACCTGGATGTCAGGTTTTATCTACCGTTTCAACTCGGACTTGGTTTCTCCTTCTAACAAATTAAAGAATGATGAAAAACACAATCGCTATGACCAGAAAAATTGTATTACTGAGCTGCATGATGATCTGTTTTGTATATGCCAACACCCAACAACTGAGGTTTGATATCAACCCACTGGATCGCAACAAAAAACCGGGGGTAGGGGTTAATTATCAGATCAAACACCTGGGGATATTGGGTGATGTGGTACTCTATTTCAGATCTCCATACTTATCACCGGGAACGCACCCTGACGTAGGGGGCAGAAACAGGTACTGGCTTTCGGCTTACGACAACCAAATGAACCTGATCAACCAAACAGCCCTGGAGGTGTATTACAAGAACAAGCCCATGATGTTTCAGGACATCGTGCTCTTGGGTGACAGGGTGATACAAATCAATTATTTCCAAAACACGCGCCACAGAAAGTTTTACCTGTTTGCGCAGCCTATTGACCCTCGCACCCTCAAGCCTGACGGAACCATGCAAATGATCGGAGAGTTGGATTACAGCGGATTCGATCGTTTCCTACGGACGCAGATGCAAGTGCAAACATCTGAAGACAACTCAAAGATGATGATTCATTTCTCCTTTATTGATTATGAAAACAGGATTCTTCGACAGGGGATGTACGCGTATGATGACCAACTGAATCGGTTGTTCTCTAACCACAACATTTCGGTTACGCAACACGACGAGGGGGTGTTATCATATGAACGGTTCAAGGTTGCCAACAACGGGACTGTATATCTATTGGCGCGTCACTACCCCGGCACCAGGCAAATCCGGCAGGAGCGTGCCGAGCTGATCCGCACAGCGCGTGGTTTCAGAGAGGAGGTATATGTTGAGAAGCCTTCATACGTATATCATATATATCGCTTTTCAGAAGAGAACCCTGACGGAAATTATGCCTTGGCGGAATTACCCGGCATGTTTGTAAGGTCTTTAAGCCTGGTTCCAACTGGAACCAACGAAGTGATCTGTTACGGCATCTATTCAAACCCCGGCACCATCAGTGCTGTTGGAGCAATGGTTTACACCTTCAACCTCTCCAGCGGGCGCATCAGCAACCTCTCCACTTACTCTTTTGATTCCCGCCTTGAAACACCCTGCTTCACGAACGATGAACTGAACACCATGCGTGGTGGACTGGGGAGACCCGGAGAGTGGGATCCGTTTCGTTACCGGTTGGGGGAACTGCAACAAAGAGAAAATGGTGATCACTTCTTTGTAGCAGAGCAAATTGCCACAGGCATGCTCTTCCAGCACAAGAACCAACCTATGAGGGTCGGCACATTCTACGCATACGATATCCTGGTTTTCCATACCGATCAGGAGATCGCCCTGGAAAGCATGCAACGTGTAGAAAGGAGGCAGTACTGGAAGAGCACCACCCGGTATAGTGATGTGTTTCTAACGGAATCTGACGGAAAACTCCACATGCTGTATAACGAGATGCCATTCAGAACCCATTACTCAAGAAGAGAATCTGTTGGAGAATACCGTTATGCCAGGTTGTCTCCATCGGGTGTGCACGTCCAAACGATCGCAAAATACCCTGCCAGCAGAGCACCCCGGAAGATCA
>SKPS01000115.1 GCA_007119395.1 Lentimicrobiaceae bacterium | reverse complement strand
CTCTCAGGAATATCTGAAACCAAACCCTTTGAATGTGTAGGCACAATTGAAGAAGTTAACGCTGCATTGCGAAAAACCATATCCAACCTCGGCGATAAGGAGCTTCCAGTTCTACTACAGCATCTAGATCTACCTGGTGATATCCCTGCCAACGCCCTGTCCGGAAGTCGGTGCCCCCCCTGAGATAGTCAATCAATGCATGATCACCCCCGGCAGCATATTGCGGTGCATACTCTGTGTGCAGGGTGATGGATCTGTTTTCTGGTATTTTAAAGAAGGAAGCCATCATGGGGTGGCTCTCCTCTCTTCCGGTTATTTGTGCTAATGCTGTCAGGAGGATGTTCCGGTCTGTAAACAGCCCTTTCGGCGAGAGTGGGTCTCCTGCAATGGAGTCCTGTTCTGGCTCTGTATTCCATGTGATAATGGCGGCAGGGTCTGGGTGAGCCAGGCGTATATGCTGATCGTCGAAGAAGACCTGTGCGCCTTGTGCTACGAAGGGGACGGGAGTGATCAGGTGTTCAGTGATGGCGGATACGGGTCTCGCTTCGGGTGCTGAAGCGAACGTATGATCGGGACGTTTCGACATAAGGAACCTAAGGGCACCGCCTTGCATAATCTCTTCGTGGGTGATGTATGCCCTGTCGAATGGCTCGTTATTGAAGGTGGCTTTTCTGATGTAGGGTGCATCGTGGCGGTTGTTTCTGGCACGGATCAGGAACTCGTTGCCATTCTCCAGGTGGATGCGCACCTCGTCGAACAGGGGCGAACCGATCACATACATGTTGCTGCCGGGTGCCACGGGGTAAAACCCCATGGCCGACATCACATACCAGGCCGACATCTGCCCGCAGTCTTCGTTGCCGCAACGCCCGTCAGGCTGGTCACTGTAAAGTTCCAGCATAATGCGGCGCACCAGCTCGGCCGTTTTGTGTTGTTGACCAATGTAAGCATAGAGGTACGCCATGTGGTGGCTGGGCTCGTTGCCCTGGGCATACTGCCCTATCAGGCCGGTGATGTCTGACTGTACCCTGCCGGTCATCTCCGAATCGGTGGCAAACATCTCATCCAGCATGGCACCATATTGCTCCTCACCACCCATTAGGGCGATATGTCCGCTCACGTCGTGTGGGACGTAGAAGTTGTATTGCCATGAGTTGGCTTCGGTGAGGTGGAAGTTCACCTCACGCGGGTCGAACGGCTCCACGAAGGTGCTGTTCACTTTGGGCCTGAAGAAGCGTGTTTCGGGGTCGTAGATGTTTTTGTAGTACTGTGCACGCATAATAAACTCCCTGTAGATGGAGTCGTACCCCATGGCACGCGCCATCATGGCAATACACCAGTCGTCGTAAGCATATTCCAGGGTTTTAGAGACCGATTCTGACTCCATGTCGGCTGGAATATACCCATGTTTTCGGTATGCATCGAGGCCGAAGAGGTCGGTATTGGCGCTGTGCAGCATCGCCTCCAGCGCCAGCTCTGTGTCATAATCTCTGATCCCTTTCATGAAGGCATCAGCGATCACTGAGACGCTGTGGTAGCCGATCATGCAGTCGGTCTCACACGCTGCCAGCTCCCATACCGGCAGTCGGCCTCCCTGTTGGTATTGCCGCAGGAAGGTGTTGATGAAATGGTTGGTTCTTTTCTGGTCGATGATGGTCATCAACGGGTGCAGGGTGCGGTAGGTGTCCCAAAGGGAGAAGACGGTATATTGTGGCGAGGTGGTGTCACCCTGGTGGATCTGCATATCCATGCCACGGTACCGGCCATCCACATCGCTCCACATGTTGGGCGCGATCATGGTGTGGTAGAGTGCCGTGTAGAAAGTGCGACGGTCCTGCTCCCTGCCACCCTTCACCTCAATCTTACTCAGCTCCCGGTTCCAGATGTCGTCGGCAGCCTGCTTCATCCCGTCGAAGTCAAAAGTGGGTGCCTCCGCTTCCAGGTTGTTGAGTGCACCTTCTATGTCCACTGCCGAGATGCCAATTCGGATCAGCAGCTCTTCACCCTCATCCAGGTCGAAACCGAACCACCCTTTCAGACCGGTAGAATCACCATGGTTGTACCAGGGCAGCATCGAGTCATCAGCAGATGTACGTCCGATGTTGTATCTGCTGAAGGGTTTGCTCACCTTCATGGCAAAATAGAGGTGCTGTTCGTTGGCCCACTCATACGATACCCTGTGGCCGGTTATGGTATGGTTGTCAATGATATTCAGGGAGGTAGAGATGACCGGATCGCGGTGTTCCAGGTCGATAATAAAGCCGCCGGAGCCTGGTTGTTCCCACGTGTAGCGGTGCATCCCGGCGCGGGTTGAAGCTGTAAGTTCAGCCAGCACACCAGGCTTGTCGAGAAACACTGAGTAGTAGCCCGGGCGTGCAGACTCGCTCTCTTTGCTGAATGGGGATGCGTAGCTGCACGGGTGATCGGGGAGGGTGCCGTTGGTGAGGCATGGAGAGCCGGTAAACGGCATCACCAAAACGTCGCCGTAATCACTCACTCCGGTGCCGCTGAGGGCAGTATGCACAAAGCCGTACAAGGTGTCGTCGGAGTAGTGGTAGCCGCTGCAGCCGTCCCACCCTTCAAGACGAGTGGCCGGACTCACCTGGATCATCCCAAAAGGAACTACGGCACCCGGAAAGGTGTGGCCGTGGGCATCGGTGCCCACAAAAGGATTCACCATGTCGGTGTATCGCAATTCGTCAGGGTCATCACAGGAACAGAGAAAGAGTATGGTGGCCAGTAAGGGAAGGAGACGGAGAGCTTTTTGCATAAAGATTTTTTTTTGTGTTGATATTGAGGTGTATGCCAAAGGTCGTTCAGGGGTCATCATGAGACCCACTGTTATCATGGCTAAATTAGTAATCTTTTCCGGATCAGGAAAACCGGGCTGGAGTTTTGTGTAGAAGAGGTTGAATCAGGACAGGTTCAGTTTCCCGCTGAAATTCGCAGAAATGACGCTGAAATTCGCAGAAATCCAGGATACCACTATAATCTAAACGATCTAAACAGTCTCAACTATCTCAACAAAACAAAGGCCACTGATGCACGGATAGTTTTCTGCGTTTATTAATGGCATCAATCGGCATGGACAGATTCAGTTTCCCGCTGAAATTCGCAGAGATCAAAAACACTCCATCCCCTCTCGAACCTAACCCCCCTAAACTCCCTACTATACATAATCGGAGATCACTCTCTTTGCCAGGAGCGACATGCCAGTGCTTCGGGCTGCGAGGAAGAGGAGGAAAGCCAGCCACAGTGCGTGGTTTCCGATGATGGGGTCGAGAAGAAAGTAGGCAGGGAAGAAAACTGCTACCGATGCCACGATCATCACGTTGCGCATGGGTGCTCCTGCGGTGGCGCCTATAAATACGCCATCCCAGAGGAAGGCGGCGAAGCTCACCACCGGTATTATGATGGTCCAGAACAGGTAGGGGTTTGTAGCGGCAATGGTTTCCGGATCATTGGTGAGGATGGCCGGCAGCTGGTTTCCCAGCAGGAGGTATCCCAGGGTGAAGAGAAGACTCATCACAGCCCCCCAACGGAAGAGTGTTTTGAGCATAGTAGCGAGTCCGGTGCGATCTTTCGCTCCGATGAGTCGGCCGGTCAGTGCTTCGCCGGCATAGGCAAATCCATCGATAAAGTAAGAGAAGAAGATGAAGAACTGGAACAGTAGGGTGTTCACAGCCAGGATCTGTGACCCATAGTATGCCGATCGGCCGGTGAAGTAGGTCATCACGGCAATAAGGCAGAGTGTGCGTATGAAGATATCGCTGTTTACGCGCATCATTTTCACCAGGGCAATCCTTTGTGCCACGTGACGCCAAGGGGGGAAGGGGAGCATTTTTCTGTACCGTGTCAGCAGCACTGTAATGGCCAGTACCGCTCCGGTGTATTGTGCAATCACCGTGCCTAGTGCCACGCCATCTGCGGTCATGCCGAAACGGTACACCAGCAGGTAGCTGGCAGCCATGTTCACTATGCTCACCACAATGGCGATGGTGGCAGGGATCACAGTGTTTTGCATCCCAATGAACCATCCGTAAAACACATAAAGCATCAGAGTTGCAGGGGCAGCCCAGATTCGCACTGAGTAATATATCATCGCTTCGGCTTCTACGGCTTCAGGTGCGCGGATGAGTAGAAAAGCGAGCTTGCCAATGGGGTGTTGAAATAACAGCAAGATGGAAGCAGCACTGCCTGCCAGCAAGGCACCCCTTGCCAGTACCGCCATCATCTCCTGACGATTTCCTGTGCCATTGGCTTGGGCAGCAAAACCGGTGGTGCCCATACGCAGGAAACCAAAACCCCAGTAGAGGAAGTTGAAAATCATGGAGCCCAGCGCCACTGCCCCAATGTAAATATCAGATCCCAAATGTCCCATGATAGCAACATCCACCATCCCCACCAGGGGAATCACAATGTTGCTCAGAATATTGGTCGCACTCAGCCTAAGTATCTCTCGCTGCATCAGTCTCATTTATCCTCACATCCTCATATCTCCACATTCCGAAAAACCAGAAATCTTCGATTTCTTAGTTTTTCGAGAATCCTCGAAAAATCAGAAAACCATAGGTTTTCGATTTTTCGGGATCCTCACATCCCCACATCATGCACCACCATCCTTTTCACCATCCGTTGACCTTTAAATTCAACGCCGTAGAGGTAAAAGCCTGTGGGCACTTCACCGTGTTGCAGTTCAATGTGGTGCAGTCCGGGCTCTACAGTAAGGGTTCGCTCCAGAATGTTCCTACCAAGCAGATCGGTCACAAAGAACCTTATCTGACCAGCTTCACCAGTGCGGAAACCGACGGTGGTGTTGCCATTGCTCGGGTTGGGGATGTTTTGATAGAGTGTCAGCAATGCAGCTTTGTGCTCTTCAATATCGGTGTAGCAGTTGACAATGTTAACACACACCATATCATTTGTGTTGTCAACATCATTCACCAGGATGGCCTCTGCACAGGCACTAAAGGCGCCTGCAGGGGCAGGGAAGTTCTGTGTGAAAGTATACACCATGCTGTCGCCCGGAGGCAGGTTGCCACTCCAGGTTTGACTGGCCATCTCGTTGTTGTTGATGAAGTATTTGAGTGTTAGCGAGGTGATGGGCATATAGCCTGCGTTGTACACCACCACTTTTGCTGAATCGCACACGGCGGGCCAGCTCTCTTTGGGGTAGATCAGCCGCACCGCAGCTACATCCAGGGCGCCGGCCGAGGGTTGCAGGTTTACGGCTGTTGTATCGTTGTGGGTGTAGGTGTCTCCGGTAACAGAGGTGTATGCTCGCAATACGTATGGTTGAACAGGTCCGGTATAGGTCTGTGTAAAGGGATGGGTGGCTTCCCCACCCGGAGGTAGCGTGCCTGTCCATACTTCATCCACCACAGGGAGGTTGGGAACCTTATAGGAGACAGGAATGTTCGTTAAAGAATCTGTTCCGTAGTTTCTGATCCGCACCTCAACAGGTATCTGTGCCCCTTTCTCTGTTGTGCCGGTAGGCTGCAATACCGCGATCACACCTGCATCGTGGGTAATGGGTGGCACACTGATGGAGAACTGGTCAATCGCCCATCCGTCATAATTGTTTCCGGTTGCATTCGAGAAGAAACGGAAACGGAACCGTACCGGTGTGGAATGATTGTCGAGGAAAGACAGGTCGTAGGAACTCAGAGAATATCCACTGGATGTGCCACTGAAACAGTTTGTCCCAACAATGTTATGGGTGTACCAGTTGACTCCGTTGGGGTCCATAATGTAACCCAGATTGATCCATGTTTGCCCGTTATTGAGTGTATATTGCACCTGCCCTCCATCAAAGTTGGCCTCCATGTTCAGCCAGTGGTAAAATCTCAATGTGGCACCTGTGGTGTTGGAGAAGTCGAAGAAGGGTGAGATCAGGAACTCATTGGCATTGTTCGGGTAGAATCCTGAGAGGTTGGTTACCCAGCTGTTGTTTCCGTTGTAGGGGTAATTAATGGTGATTCCTGAGGGGTATCCTCTTTCCCACACATCGAAGTTTCCATCGGTAACCCAGTAGTTTACACCCTCCATGTCGTCGGTGTAGGGAAGGGTAAGGAGCGGAATACCCAGGAAGCTGATGCTGGCAGTGTCATTGAGTTGATACGGGTCGTTGGCCAGGTTTGTAAATGCTTTAATGATAAACTGGCCCGGAAGCACTGTGGCCGGTGTGTTAAAGGTGTATGTGGCGGATCCTCCGGGGCTCAGTGAGCCAGTCCACGTTTCAAACACCGGTGCAGAGTTACCCACCTGGAACCCGACCTGACAAGTGGTGATATTGGAGAGGCCGAAGTTCTCGATGCGTACCTCAACAGGGATGGTGGTTCCTGCTGCTGCATTGGTGCCTGTTGGCTGCAGGAAAGCAGTAACCCCTGCATCATATTGAGCCTGTTCAAAGAGCATGATATTGTCAACAAAAGCATTGTCACCGGGGCCACCTGCAAATCCAAACGGGTTTTTGTTGGATGACTGGAGTGTGATGGTGAAGATTGAACCGGAATAGGCAGAGAGGTCGAAAATGTGAGTAACCCAAGGGTCACCGCTTTGCGAAGCGGGTACAAACACGGTGTCGCCATCCTGATTAGGGATTAACTGATTGTTGACCAGCACTCTGAACCAGCTGAAGGCAGGCCCTTCCGAGTATGTTTGGCGAAGGTCAAAACGTAGTTTCAGGGCGCTGGTTCCTGTTGCATTGATGTTGCACGTTACCGCGTTGGCAATGTGTGTGGAATTGGTAGTGAAAGCCTGCTGATAGGTTGTGGCGTTGGCACCGCTCCCTTCACCAATCCAACCGAGTGGGTTGCCACCCGTAAAGTGCAATCCATACTGGCTTCCATTGGCGGCATGGGGTGTAACCGAGAGCCCAGCGTGTTGCGCTGGTTGCATCCTTAACAAGGAGTTGTATCCTGTTTCGAAATTCTCATAACGGGGGAAGCTGGTGATAGCGGTTGGACTCCCGATGCTGAATGGGCCAAATGTATTGTTTGAAGGGTCACCGTCGCCCGGCATGGTGGTGGTGGCCGTGAAGGTGTATACCCCCGCCTGGCTCATATTGTAAGAGTTGGTGATCACCACATTGGCTTCCGCCAAGGGGGGCAATACGCCGGATGACACCACAACTGGATTGAAGGTGGTGGGGTTCATTCCGGTAACATCCACGTTGAGGGTGCAAGGGTTTTGGCTGAAGTGTATGGTGTCGGCACCCTCATTGCGAATGCGAATGGCCACCTGCATGGAGACATGTGCGCAGCCTGCTCCTGTTGGTGCGTGCAAAGCCACCGGAGCGATATCCAGCTGTGGTTTTGCATACACCATTTTGCAGATGGTGTCGTTGTTGGGTTCAAAATCTTGTGGTAATTGTGTGAAGGCGCAGAAACGCTGGTTGCCTGGCTGAATGGTGATGGCCGGGAAGGTGACAGTGTCGGCACCATTAGGATAGAGTATGCCGGAATAGGTGGTCGTCACCACTGTGCCTCCATCTATATTGTACCCTACCGGAACAGTGGTCAGGGTGTCTACGCCATAATTGCGAATCAATACCCTTACCGGCACCGACTGCCCTTCAATGTGGTAGCCCATTGGGCTGATAATCTGTACGGCCGCCACATCGTATTTTGGTTTGCCGTAGAGAATCATGCAAAGGGTGTCGTTCTGGGTGTTGGGGTCTCCTGGCGCATGTACCCATGAGCATATCTGGTAGAGACCGGCAGGAACCTGTAAAGCCGGTAATGTTATCGGGACGATATCGCCCGGGAGGAGGGTGCCTGACCACGACGTGGTTTGCACTGCCCCCTGGTTCATTTGGTATCCCAACGTGAAGGATGTTAATGGGTCAGATCCCATATTGCGCACCTGTACCACCACATCTGTAGTGCTTCCTTCCGGTGCGTTTTGCTGTGGAGAGGTGATGCCACTTAACGCTGCATCAACTTCAGGAGGCAAGGTGATGGAAAAGTCATCGAGACAGAACCCGTCCATGGTTCCACTGCTGCTCGATAAGAATACAAAGCGGAATTGTACTGCTGCCGTTCCGCTGAACTGGTGCAGGTTGTAAGATACATATTGCCAGCCGTGCGAATTCCCTGACCATGCCGGCCCGTTGGAGGTGACCAGAAACGGCGTGTTGTACCAGTTCACCCCGTTGGGGTCGTTGTCGGTTCCCAATACATGCCAATGCACTCCGTTGTCGGTACTGTATTCGATATACATCCCATCGATGCCCATCTCGCTGTTGTGGTTCATCCAAAACCCCAGGTTCGCATTCACGGCATTGCTGAAGTCGAACAACGGTGATGTGAGGATGGCTTCCGCATTGATACTGTAAGCTGAGTTCAGGTTGGTACACCAGGAGTTGGGTGGGCTGTAGGCAGTATTCAGTGCGCCGAAGTTAGGCGCCCCTACCTCCCAGTTGGTAAACTGAGCCGTGTTGGGCTGAAACTGGGTGGGGCCGTCAAAGTCATCAAAAAACGACAGTGACTCCAGGTTGGTTCCGATGATCTGAATGGTGGTGGTGTCATTGAGAGGAATAGCATCACCCGGTAACGAAGTCCACGCCTTGAGGGTTGAGAGCCCAATGGGTATTGTCACAGGCGCAAAAGAGAGGGTGTCGGTTTGCTGGCTTGCCAGGTTGCCCGTCCATGTCTGGTTCTGCACCGGCTGGCTGTTAAGCTGATAGCTGACCGGCACTTGCGTAAGTGGGTCTGTACCGTAGTTGTTCACTTCAACAGTCACAGGCAGAGAGGCCCCCGACTGTGCAATGACCGGTGGTGACAATATGGCCGAGACGCCGGCATCAGTGGGGGGCAATATGACCACCGCTGTGGCCGGAACCCTGGCGCTACGACAACCCGTACCCTCACGCATCGCGACTCTGAAGTTGGGTCTGTTGTACGTGAAAATACCATTCTGTGTCGGGAATGAGCTGTTTTGGTTGCGGTAAATGGCATGGTAATCAGGATTGGTGCTTGTATAGCGGAACCCGGGATAACCCGCCCCGGTAGAGCCTTTGTGGTTCTCATAATAGACCAACAGCGCATAATCAGGATCGTAGAAAAAAGGAGTCTGTAAGCCAATCATTTGCCACCCCGGTCCATCGTAAGTGATGCTCCCATTGTACACCATCTCCATTGCAAGAGGATTGGGTCGCTCGGTGGTGGCAAAGATGGAATCATGAACCAAGGCCATGTAGATCCGTTGGTTCGGCATAATAAACCCACTCACATTGTTTGATACTTCAAAGCCAATCGAATCAATATGCCCCATGGTAGGGTAGGTGACCCTGAGGGCTGACCACCCAAAGTCGTTGTTGCCATGGAATGGCATGTTGTATGACGTCACTGTTCCGTCACCACGGGTAATAGATACAGGATCTTCTTCACCCGATTCAGCATAGAACGTTTGTGTTGCAAAAAGAGGTGGTGTGGTGAACAGATTACCGGTAGCCACCGGTTGTGTTGAAGCCGGATCATCAAACCAATAAACCGTATGGCTGGTTTGGGCATTGAGTGTTGCCTGGTCGCCGGAGTTGATGGTATCATTGGCTACGAGTGGTGGATCCGGCAATGAGAAGGCTTTCACCATTCTGGACAATGTGTCGTTGGCGTTGGAGCTGGCCAGCGTGTCTCCGGGAAGGGTGGTCCAGGCAGTCAGCAGGTAGTTTGTGTCTGCCGTTGTGGTCAGATCAACCGGCGTATTGAAGGTATACAGGATCGAATCACCGGATAACAACACTGCGTTAACAGGTTCCGTTACTACCGTGGCCTGGTTGTCAACACGGTATGAAGCAGTGAGCCCGCTGATGATATTGCTGGTGCCATGGTTTCTAATCACCACAGAAACCGGTTCCAATCCCAGTCCACACCCATGATTGGGCTCCGTAATGGCGATCACCCCTGCATCATAAGGGGGAATCATCCGAATGGTCATGTCATCAATACAGGCCATCACCTGTGCGGTGGTAGCCACCGGAGGGCTGTAGGCATAAAACCCGAAATGGTACTGGCCGGTCACCGGCACAGTGAACAGCACTGTGGCTTTCTCATAGTTGGCGTTGCTGAAGCTGGGCATGCTGATCAAAGTGGTGGTCATGGCCGCAATAGACATGGTGTTGCCAATCATCACATCAACACTTTGCGAGTAGGAAGCATTCGAGGTCTTGTACCAGAATGAGAGCTCGTAGGTGCGGTTCGCTTCAAAGTTGAAACAACGAGAAAAGAACCAGTCGTCACCATAGTTGCTCTGGTTGCACTCGTACCCCATATAGATCATCCCTGTTCGGGCATTGGTGGCGCCACCGAAAAAGTGCCAGCGTGAATTGTCATTGTTGGCATCAATAAAGGTGTAGTTCCCCCGTGTAGGATCCTCAAGTTCAAAACTGGTGAAGTACTCGCTGTCGTAAAAGTCATGGCTGTTGAAGAAAACATAGTCTCTGATGGTATCGTTGTGGCGGTTTTCGTCGTTGGGTAGATCGGTGTAAAACATCATATCGTACAAACCAAACGCCGACAAATCAGCCAGTGTATTAAACCTGAGTGTGTCAGTGGTCAGGGGAGGAATAGCCATGTTGAATGTTTCGGTTACCGGAGGGAGACCATTTATTTGATAGGATGCCTGGAAAGAGGTAACCGGGTCAGTGCCATTATTCCTTATCAGCAGCTCCACCTCTTCCTGAGGGCTCAGAGCACAACTGCTGCGAGGCCAGAGCACAGAGGTAAAGAGAATATCGTTCACGGGTGGCGTGTATTCATCGGCACCAATGTCAGGGGTGGTAAGGCTTCTGGGCTCCCAGTCAAAGTCGTCGGTTACTTCCGGAACCGGTGTACCCAGGTTGTCCATTGGAATACTGGAAGCATGCAGGTCAGAAGGTGATGTGAAGCCGGGGTTGATGGAGACCGAGTTGGAGTCAACACCACTGGCCGATTTCCACATGGTCAGGTCTGAAATGGTACCGTTCCACCATCCCCAGTTGGTGGCCGCCAATGAGTAAAGATTGTTGTAGTTCGACCGACTGATGGCTGCAGGTGCATTCACCCTGACACAGAAAGCGCCACCGGTATTTGCGAAGATATTGTTCATCAACTGTATATTGCTCCCCGACTGAAGGAAAAATGCATGCCCCGCATTGCTGGTGGGGGAGGTGATG
Organism: Lentimicrobiaceae bacterium; assembly: GCA_007119395.1. Lineage (GTDB taxonomy): Bacteria > Bacteroidota > Bacteroidia > Bacteroidales > SKPS01 > SKPS01. The sequence goes on along the minus strand of SKPS01000115.1, from coordinate 184 downwards.
TTGATGCTGTTGTGGTAGTATAAGTGATGATGAGAACTGATGACATAGATGCCATACACAAAGGTGAAACCGCCAATCTCAGCAATCATATTGTTGGCAAACAACGCCTCCCTGCCAGGTGTTGAGGTGCAGTTGGTTACATATATCCCATAAGTTCCCCTGGGAGTATGGATGTGGTTCTTCT
>SKPS01000247.1 GCA_007119395.1 Lentimicrobiaceae bacterium | reverse complement strand
CGTTGTCGGTTTGGGCACCGTGGGCATCTGCTCCACCTTTGGTCGGTTTCTGCTCATCGGGGAACCCTTCGTACAACTTTTCCCATCCCCGTTGGCTCAGCAGCGTGGTCTGACGGCCTGAATCACCCGGTCCACGCACCCTGCTGTCAGTACCAGGCTGCTGATCAAAGGGGTTGTAGTCAGGGTTGATGCGGATCTCGGGCGGACGAATCTCCCTGTCTTTCGAAAAGTGGAACGTAAAACCATTCTCCGGTTCAAACTCAATCATCGGCGTCAGATTGTGCTTGCCCAGTGAATTCCTTACCGCTGTGTTCAGAATGGAGTATATGGCAGGACCTTCAATGAAGTTGACCTCTGTTTTGGTAGGATGAATGTTCACATCCACCTGGGCCGGATCCACTTCGAAAAAAAGAAAATAGGAGGGGATGTTGCTTTCAGCGATCAACTCACTATAAGCTTTCATAACCGAATGGTGGAGGTAGGAGTTCTTAAAGAACCGCCCGTTTACAAAGAAATACTGTTCTCCCCTTTTCTTCTTGGCAAATTCAGGTTTGCCAATAAACCCGCTGATTTTTGCAATATCGGAATCTTGTTCTACCGGCACTACACGACTGTTGTATTGCCCTCCATAGAGGTTAACAATCCGTTGCTTCAGGTTTGCCGGGGGGAGGTGGTAGTGCTCTTTGTTGTCGTTAAACAACTTAAAAGCCACATTGGGATTGGCCAGGGCAACACGGTTGAACTCTTCTGACACGTGGTTCATTTCCACATTGTTGCTTTTCAGAAAGTTGCGTCTTGCCGGCACATTATAGAACAGGTTTTTCACGGCGATGGTTGTCCCATTTTGGTGGGCACAAGGTTCCTGAAAGGTGATCTTCCCCCCTTCGATTCTTATATGGGTCGCCATTTCATCCTCTTTGCGCTTGGTTTTCATTTCCAGTTGAGAGATGGCTGCTATGGAGGCAAGGGCTTCACCTCGGAATCCCAATGTTCGGATGTTGAACAGGTCATCGGAGCGGGTGATTTTGGAGGTGGCATGCCTTTCAAAGCAGAGGCGGCTGTCAGCGGGCGACATACCTGAACCGTTGTCAACCACTGTAATCAGTTTTTTACCGGCATCGTTCACCCACAGCTCCACCATGGTGGCACCTGCGTCCACTGCGTTTTCCATCAACTCTTTCACCACCGATGCCGGTCGCTGAATCACCTCTCCGGCTGCAATCTGATTGGCTACCAGGTCCGGCAACAACTTAATCACTCCTTCCATACGCTCAGGTCAAATCCAGGATTCGTTTTGTGCTCTATCACTCTTCTCTGTTCAAACGCTTTTATACCAGTTGCACCAGCCACCAGGTGCCGTAAAACACCAGCAGTGCGACAACCAGTGCCAGGATCACCGTAACCACCCTTAACAGCAGGGTGCCACGGTGTGGTCTCGCTGATCTTCGGCGACTATAATGAAAATGGTGCCTCATCTCGCCCTTCGCCATCGGCTTGTACTCTCCCGATGAACCGGCTGATTCGTTTTCCAACTCCCGAAGTATCCTGCGATTACGCTCTTCACGCATCTCTTTCCTGGCATCATAAAAGCGTGGTTTGTACTCAAACCGCTTCGCCTTCGAAATTTTAAATGCTGATATGCGCATAATTGCTGTTTGTTAATGTATCATAAACCTTAAGGTCACGGTGTTCCGCTTATGCCCGGCCATTACTGTTCCGAATCATCCATCTCCGGCTCATCAGCCAGCATCTGGCTCCGCTTGAGAATGACTTTGAACTGCTCTTCCTCATCCATCCCCAATGTCTCAATCCCAAATTCAGCGCTCTCGGCAAGGGGATCACTGGGGAACTCATCCAGTACCTTGGTGAAATAGACCCTGGCAGCAGCCGTATCCTGTAACCTGTCGTTGTAAACCGATCCCAGCCTGATGAACACATACGGACTGTGCTCTCCCGATGGATACAATGAAACCACTTCACTGAATATATCTGCACTCAACCGAAATTGCCCCAACGTGAAGGCAAGATCACCCGCCTTGATGTGGTACGGCAACGCCATGGAATCATCCGGGTGGTTGTTGCCAAATGCACGGAAAGCTTCAATCGCCTCTTGTGCAACCTTGTGTCCCGGAAGATTGCCTTCCTTGTCGTACAATAAGCTGTTCAACTCTATGATCCGTGCTCTCTCCTCTTCAAGGGCTGTCTGCTGCGGAGAACCACACCCAACCATGGCCACTATCATCACAGGAAGCAGTAGGAATGTAATGCTGTTTCTTTTCATTTTCTTCATACGTTTCATTCTCTTTATGATTTATTGTTTGTTGTTGATGTTTTTCTATTGATAAAGGTTTGATGTTTAGCTTTTGACATCTAATACCAAAGGTTACCTTTTGGGGCTGGCATATTTCATTTTATAGCCGGGGTTTACCTTCCCGGTAACGATGTCGTTGAGTCTTTTCCTGAGTAGCATTTTCCTGATATTGCTGATGTGATCCACGAACATGATCCCTTCGAGGTGGTCATACTCATGTTGAATGATACGTGCCATCATGCCTTCGAACTCTTCTGTGTGCGTTTGAAATTGCTCATCCTGAAATTGCAGGGTAACCTTCGTTTGCCTTGACACCTTTTCCCGGATATCGGGTATGCTGAGGCATCCCTCTTCAAAATCGTGGTGTTCACCTGTTTCGTTTAGAATTTTCGGGTTGATGAAGGTCCTTTTCAACGGATACTGCTCTTTTGTCTCTTTGGCATAGGGTGTCGCATCAATGATAAAGAGCCTGATGTTCAGTCCAATCTGCGGGGCTGCAAGTCCTACACCTTCTGATGCGTACATGGTGTCGTACATATTGAGTATCAGTTGTTCCAACTGCGGGTAGTTTTGATCAATCTCTTCTGAGACTTTTCTCAACAGAGGGTGGCCATATCCGTATACTGGTAGTATCATGAGCGTTGCTTTCAATTCTGCTGTTTAACGTATCGTCCTTAACTGTTTTCTCTGTGCAGCATGTATGACTGCAAGAGAAGGGTTGCACTCACTTTATCGGCGAGGGCTTTGTCTTGTCTCACCTTTCGGTTGGCTCCCGACTCCCTGATGGCGGCATGAGCCATTACGGAGGTGAACCGTTCGTCATAGGTGTTTATTGCGATGTGGGGAAAAGTTTGCTGAAATTTTTTCACAAAGGGTTTCACATAACGCATGGCATCCGAAGGTTTCCCATTGGATTGGACAGGCAGTCCGACTACGGCCATCTGCACTTGGTTTTCCTTGATATATTTCCCAAGGTACTCCCATATATTGCTGACGTGAATGGTGTCCAGGGGCGTCGCAATAATTTGCAAGGGGTCTGTGACTGCCAGACCGATCCGTTTTTGACCTATATCCAATGCCAGAATTCTTCCCATGACGCTGCAAAGATAATGGAAAAAGGGTTTTGTTGGATAGGTGTGGATACCAGGTGATGCTATCGAACCATCTCTTCGGGCAGAATATGGCGTAATATGGCGGGCTTCACGTCGTAATGGATCTCCCCTTTAATGGCATAGGAGATGGTTCCGTTTTCTTCTGAGATCATCAGGGCTATGGCATCTGATTGTTCCGTGATGCCTACGCCGGCGCGGTGGCGCAGACCGAAATGGTTGGGTAGCTCTTTGTTGCCTGAAACAGGAAGTATGCACCGGGCAGCACGAATTCTGTCACCATCAATCACCATCGCACCATCGTGCAAAGGGTTGTTTTTAAAAAACACCGTACGTATCATTTCAATTGATAGTGTTGCATTCAGTTCGATGCCTGTTTGAACCATGTCGGGCAACTTGTTGTCACGTGCCAGAATGATCAAAGCCCCTGTTTGCTCATGGGCCAACTGGGTGGCGGCATCAACCACGATATCAATATTTTGTGAAACCTCTTCGGTGTTTCGTCTCATCCGAAGGGAAAACAACCGGATCAAAGGCTGGGGAAGAAATTTAGGCGTGCCCAGCAGCAAAAGGAATTTACGCAACTCTTGCTGAAAAACGATCAACAGGGCAATCACCCCCACGCTGATGAACTGCCCTAAAATATCGCTTAGCAGCTCCATCTGCACCACTGTAACCACCTTCCATATGATATAGATGGCCAGTATTCCGATGAAGATATTCATGGCCACCGTTTTGCGGATCAGCTTGTACAGCACATACAGCAGCAGAGCCACCAGCAGAATATCGAGCAGGTCGATCATTCTGATGGTTAGAAACAGTGGATACAATGAAAGTATGTTCATGTTTTGTTTATCTGTTGGATAACGGATCAGGAGGATTTTTCACTGATGCCGGTAACTTCGTTGTTGTTTTTGTGATGATGAATCAATGAGTAGAGTTTGGTGGTTTCTTTGGCTGCTTTTACGTCATGCACGCGGAGAATATGGGCTCCTTTGGTCAGTGCATGGTAATGGAGTGCCGTTGTGCCGACCAGGCTCTCTTCGGGTGTTGATTCCAGTGGTTTATACACCATTGATTTTCTTGAAATACCAACCATCAGGGGCACTTGTAAGATACTCAGGTAATGGAGTTCACGCAGGAGGGTATAGTTGTGTTGAAGTGTTTTGCCGAATCCGAAGCCGGGGTCAGCGATGATATCGTTAACGCCCAGGGTTCGTAGTTGTTGGATCCTGGATGCGAGCCACTGTGTCACCTCTTTGGTCACGTGCGCATAACGGGGTGCATGTTGCATGGTATCGGGTGTTCCCTGCATATGCATCAAAACATAGGGCACCTGCAGTGCAGCGATGGTTTTAAACATTTGGTGGTCCATTTCGCCGCCGGAGATGTCGTTGATGATGGAGGCTCCTTCTGCCACGGCAGCTTTTGCCACCTCTGATCTGAAGGTGTCAACAGATATAATGGCTTCCGGCACCCTTTTCATCACCTCATGTAGCACCGGCATCAGTCTGGCAAGCTCCTCCTTGCTATTGGGGGGTGTTGAGCCGGGTCTGGTTGACACGGCGCCTACATCGATCAGGTCGGCACCCTCGTTCAGCATGTGTTCAACGCGGTCAGCAGCCTGTGAGGGGGTTAGGTATCTCCCGCCGTCGTAAAATGAGTCAGGGGTAATATTTAAAATACCCATCACCAGAGGCTTGTTTAGCAACAACAACCTGCCACGGCAACGAAGGGTTGTATGTTCTAAAAAAAGCGTACTTTTAGCGTCGATTTTTGATGGAGCTCCCGGATGCATATAATGATGGTTCAGATGGCAAAACTACCACTTTTTTATGCAATGGGAAGTGATAAAAAATGAACTATGGAAAAGACCTTGGGTCAATACGAAGCGGTAATGGATAAATGCCGTCAGGTTTTTGAAGAGAAGATGACAGACTACGGCACCTCCTGGAGGGTGTTACGCCTTCCCTCTCTTACCGATCAGATATTTATCAAAGCGCAGCGAATACGTAGTATTCAGGAGAAGGGCACCATGGCTGTGAAGGAGGGGGTGAAGCCGGAGTTTATCGGCATCGTCAACTATGCCGTCATGGCACTTATTCAGATCCATCTGAAACCCTCTGCTACCGGGGAAGCGCTTGCGCCGGTTAAAGCGATGCAACTGTATGACAGGTTCTTTCAGGAGGCCATGGAGCTGATGCAGGCAAAAAACACCGATTACAGTGAAGCTTGGAGAGACATGAGGATTGGTTCGTTGACAGACATCATCCTGATGAAACTGTTTCGCGTAAAACAAATCGAAGACAATAGTGGAAAAACAATCGCCTCAGAAGGGATAGATGCCAGCTACTACGACATTATTAATTATGGTGTCTTTGCGTTGATCAAACTGGCTGAGCAAACAGAGGAACCACCCCTTACGGAATCAACGGTAAATAGTAATCACACAAAATAATCATTCAAACCATGTATCTTTTAAGGCATTTCAGCAGAATCTTAGCCGGTATCGTCTTCCTCTTTTCCGGGGTTGTCAAGGCAGTTGACCCATTGGGCACAGCGTACAAATTTGGCGATTATTTTATCGCAATGGGTATCCCGTGGATGATTCAGTTCTCGTTGGTGCTCGCTTTCCTTATGATTGCGGCAGAGTTTATCATTGGTTGGTTGTTGCTCTTCAATGTGAAGACGCAAATCAACGCTTGGTTTGTGTTGGGTTTCATGGTGTTGTTCACACCGGTCACCCTATGGCTTGCCATTACAAACGCAGTAGATGATTGCGGTTGCTTTGGCGACTTCATCCATTTAAGCAACTGGGAGACCTTTTATAAAAACCTTGTAATCCTGCTGTTTGTATTGATTATGTTCTTTTATCGAGACCGGTTCAAGAGCTTCGGTGGAGGCCTCAGGCAGCTGACCATTGGTTTGGCAGGTACCCTGTTGGTTACATGGATTATGGTGGATGCTTACAGAAACCTCCCCCGGTTCGACTTCAGGCCATTTCACAAAGGGGCTAACCTGGCAGAAGATATGTTACCGGTACCCGAAATAGCAGAGATTCTTCTGGTTTACAAACATGGTGAAACGGGAGAGGAGTTGAAGTTCACCACACAAAACCTCCCTTATCAGGATACCGTGCTCTGGCCCTTGATTAAGGACAATTTTGTCAGACAGGAGAAAGGAACTGTGTATCAAGAGTTCAGACCGGCAAAAACAGACTTTATCATACTTGGATCCGATGGTGAAGATCTCTCTGAAGAGATTCTGAAACAACAAGGGTTCAGCTTCCTGATTTTGATGTATGATATTGACAAGGTGAGAGACCGCACCTTCCAGAAGTTTTTACCGTTGATTGCACAGGCTGAAGAGCGGGATATCCCTGTTAGGGTGATTACCGGTTCGCGTTATGAAGAGGTAGAGGCATATCTGGGCAGAATGGGCGCTCCACTGCCTCATTACAGCTCTGATGTCACCAAGATCAAAACCGTCATACGCTCCAATCCCGGGTTGATGTTACTGCACAAAGGTTTTATCATCGACAAATGGCACCACAACAATGTGCCTGATTTGGAGAACTACAATCTGACGGCTCCGATTGATGCCTTTCTTGAGAGATAATCGGGCATCCGGTCGGCCTTTGTGGTTTGCCCAAGTGTTTCATCGCAGGCATGTGTTAAGAAACGGATGCCAAATGTAATCGTATTAATGTAATCAGATATGAGAAAGAGAATTGTTGCCGGCAACTGGAAGATGAACAAAACCCTCGACGAATCGGTTGAGTTGGCATCTGAGGTGTGCAGGATGGTATCACAAGGTATCACTACTCGTTCGGGTGTTTTACCTTTGGTGATTATGGCGCCACCGTTCACGTCACTGAAAAGTGTGGCAGAGGTGCTATCAAGTCATTCAGGCATAGATCTGTCGGCTCAGAATGTAGCGGCCTGGGAGGGGGGCGCCTATACGGGTGAAGTGTCAGCAGCCATGGTGAAGTCGGTTGGGGCAACCTGGACCCTGGTGGGCCACTCAGAACGGCGCACCCTGATGGGGGAATCTGACCCTTCGTTTAATCACCGAACACGCATTGCCATCCAACACGGACTCAAGGTGATTTTCTGCCTGGGCGAAGTGCTCGAGGAGCGGCAGAAAAACATACACTTCGAGTCGGTTGAACACCAGTTCCTCAACGGCTTGGGAGAGATGGGAGAGTTGTTTGCGGGCAATATTGTAGTGGCTTACGAACCTGTATGGGCCATAGGAACTGGTCACACTGCGTCACCGGAACAAGCCGGCGAAATGCATGGTTATGTTCGTGAGCTGATCAGAAAAACATTCGGGCGGGAGGTGGCGGATAGCACGCCTGTCCTGTACGGAGGAAGCTGTAAACCCGATAATGCAGCCGAGCTGTTTGCCCAGCCCGATGTTGATGGAGGGCTCATCGGTGGTGCTTCACTCGATGCGCTGCAATTTACAGATATCGTTCGCGCATTATGACCCAATCACTGAATTATATAGAAGCTAAGTTTGTACTTGAGCCACTCGACCCCACCAGAGAGATCTTGATGGCGGAACTGGCAGAAACAGGCTTTGAAAGCTTCGAGTTTACAGAAAACGGACTCACCGGGTGGATCCCCTCCGACCAGTTCACCCCTGAGTCGCTACAGGAGGTGATCGATAAATATGCACAACTGTTTTCCATCGCTTGTGAACATGCTCCGGTGCAACCTGTCAACTGGAATGAAGAGTGGGAAAAGCACTATGAACCGGTCGTGATCAATAACCAGTGCAGCATCAGGGCACCATTTCATGCACCACGCCACGACCTGCCGTTTGACCTGGTGATTGAACCCAAAATGTCGTTTGGTACAGCACACCATGACACCACAGCCTTGATGATCCAATGGATCCTGGAAATGGACATAACAGGCTTACATGTGCTCGACATGGGATGTGGCACAGGGGTGCTGGGGATCCTGGCTGCCCAAAAGGGTGCCGCAAAGGTGATCGCCATCGACAACTACATCTGGGCATGTGAAAACACCCGTGAGAACTGTGAAAGAAACCGTGTGAACAATATGATCACTGTGCATGGTGATGCCGATGCACTCAAAGAGATCAATAAACCCTTTGACCTGGTGTTGGCAAACATCAACCGCAATGTGATACTGGAAGACATGAAGGCATACACCGACAGCCTTGTGCCAGGCGGCACCATCCTCTTTAGTGGCTTCCTGGCTGATGATGCCCACCTCATCAGAAAAGAAGCACTACAGCACCACCTCCGGTTTGATGGTGAGAAGTTACAGAATCAGTGGGTTTCGCAAAAGTTCCTAAAGGAAAAACAATGAGATGTATGAGAGATGCCAGAGCCGGATTATTGCATCTTCTGACAGTGGCTCTTTGGTTGATTTTGATGATGCACACCACTTCCGTTACCGGGCAGCAACGCTTTAACCTCAACCCGGGTGGCTTTATGGAAGAGATGACGGAACACCTTACGCGTGAGTTTGCCGGGGCGAGGGCAATGGTTGATTCCGCCAACCGGTTTATGACAGCATATGCCCGTTCATGGGATCGTGACTTCACCTTTGACCAGCAGATGATGGTGATTCACACAGCCAACCTCATGATGGGGAAAAGGATGCGTGCAAACCCCCATTTTTTGCGGTATCTTTATACGGTACGTGCCATGGTTCAAAGTGACCACACACTGGAGAGCATTGAGGCATGGAACAAGGCGGCTTCTCATGTAGCAGACCGAAGACAGAGAGATTTCCTTGGCTTTTTGGATTTTACCATGGACTTACTGAATCATCAGTTGATCTACTCATCCAATATTGTACGATGGAAGGCCACAGAGACCAATCCGTTTTTTCAGTTCGATGAAGGGAGGGTGAGCCTGGTGTTTGGCTCCACCGATCTGATCTGTTATGCTTTCAACGACAGCGCTGTGATCCATGGTACAGAAGGTATTTATGACCCTGTGCTCAACAGGTGGAACGGTATAGGAGGGAAGGTGACCTGGGCCAGGGTTGGGTTTCCGGAGGATGAAGTATTTGCTCAACTAAACAACTACACACTGAGAACCACTCAAAGCCGTTTCAGTGCCGATTCGGTGATGTTTTACAACAGCCGGCTCTTCCCGGAACCTCAGCTGGGAAGACTCTCAGAGAATGTACAACAGTTCCGCGATACCATCTCTGTTTCATATCCCCGTTTTGAAAGCTACCACAGGCGGTACACCATACCGGAGATCTTTCAAGGGGTTGACTATGAGGGTGGTTTCTCTTTCAGGGGTGGGCGGTTTATGGGTACCGGCACCCTCTATGAACCCGCTTCTTTTCACTTCAACTACAGGGGGCGTAATGCAGTCACCATCACCTCCCCGTCGTTCACCATACGACCCGACAGAATCTCCTCCACCATGTCTTCTCTTGTGATTTATGTTGATGAAGACTCAATATATCATCCGGGTCTCGAGATTATCTACCGTGATGATACCCGTGAACTGGCCGCCTTTACCGTGCAAACAGGTACCGGACAGTCAAGATTTTTTAATACCTACCACGGTGTAGACATGGCAGCAGAAGAGCTGCACTGGAATATCAACGAAGGGAAGATCACTTTAAAAACTACTGCCGGCATGAGTGGTGCAAGTGAAGCTTACTTCGAGTCTCGCGACTTTTATAACAGACGCAATTTCGACCGGATGCGAGGCATTGATGCAGTGCACCCACTCTTCTCCATCAGACAATACTCTCAAAGGGTTGGCAGACGCGATATCACACTGGAAGAGTATTCACGCCACCTGAGAATAAGCCCCGACCAAGTGATGATGCAGCTTATCACCCTCTCAAACCAGGGGTACATACATTATGATATAGACAAAGGGGAGTTCAGGATCCTTGACAAACTTGCCAATACCCTAATGGCTTTCGGTGGGGTTCGTGACTATGATGTGATCAATTTCTATTCAGCCACGCAGGCTGGTCAACCCAATGCAATTATCGATCTTGAAAACTTTAACCTGGATGTATTTGGGCTGCAAGAAAGAATTCAGCTCTCTGACTCACAGTTTGTTTTTATTGAGCCTGACCAGGGAAGAATCACTATGCAGAAAAACCGATCCTTCGTCTTCAGCGGGATGATGAGGGTAGGCCACTTCCGTTTTATAGTGGAGAATGCTCATTTCGATTATGATCAGTTTTCGATTGATGCACCCGATATCAGAAGTCTCACTTTTTCAGTCCGCTCGTTTGATCCAAACGAATTCGACCGCAGGGGGGAGAGACGTCGGTATTGGGTTCGTACCGAGCTCACAGACCTGAGTGGAAGGATTGCCATTGATGACCCACGTAACAAATCGGGAGTGAAAGACTTCCCCAGATACCCCATCTTTACCTGTATGACGGATGCCTATGCCTATTACGACAGCAAAGATATCCACAATGGCACCTATGTGCGTGATAATTTTTACTACAAGATTGACCCTTTTGAGATCGACAGTCTGGCTACGTTCTCAACAGAAGGGTTTGTACTGCATGGCACAATGTACTCTGCCGGTATCTTTCCGGAACTCACACCCCCTTTACAGGTTCGCCCCGATTATTCTTTGGGGTTTGTATACGAAACACCTGTAGCAGGGCTCCCTGCCTACCAGGGGGTAGGGACGTTCTACCAAACAATAGATTTAAGCAACCAAGGGTTCTTTGGCATCGGCTCACTCGATTACCTCTCTTCCACAGGCAGCTCTGAGGCCTACCTGTTTACGCCTGACAGTGCCACCGCAGAGCTTACACAATACCAGGTGCGTGAGATGAGTGGAGAGGTTGAATTTCCGGCACTCGCTGCCAGCGATGTGAGGATGAGATGGATGCCCTACGACGACCGGATGGAGATCAATCACAAAGATCGCTACAGACGTCTTAAAGAGAACCCCATGGATATGTTCAACAACAGAGCT
>SKPS01000354.1 GCA_007119395.1 Lentimicrobiaceae bacterium | reverse complement strand
GCCATGTTGTCAATATCCCAATGGTATTGCTCACGCATGCTCTCCATTAAACCAATGGCCTCATCCCTGCCGGGCATACTGTTCAAACGATCAATCGCGGCAGAATACTCCTGGGTGTTGCCACCAAACAACTCATATACAAAGATGAACTTCTCATTCAGCCCAATCGCATTTTTTAAGTTGCTGATTGGATGGTGCTGTATTCGGGTTGATATACTGCGATCTGAACGCCTGGATGCAATCAGGTCGTGGATCGATTGCTTGTCACGACCACGAAGCTTCTCCCCCAATATGGTTTGCAATGATGAAGCGTCCTCTGTGTCATCCGTTCCAACCTCAGATTCACCGGCAACGGCATCCGAATCCGATGCAACTTCTTCATCCGAAACGGCAGGACGTCGCTCAGACTTTTCAACGACAGGTGCATCCTTCTCTCGTGCAGACTCCTCGGGCTGCTCCCCATCCGATGAGTCTGGTGATAACGCATCCTGCTCATCAGAATCGTCAACTGAAACCTCAGCCAAACCAGTGGTGTCAGCTACCTCTCCAATATCCTCAGCAGAAACCACCCCAGACTTTTCCGCATCAACTGTATCGTCAGTCGAAATATCATCACCCATCTCAACAACAGATGCCCTGTCTGCCTGCCCGGAATCCTCACCGTTAAACGCTCCACGTAAAAAGAGCATGCAGTCATACAGCCGTCTGATATCCTCCATCGCCAAATCAATCTCTATGCGGGGCACACGTCCCTGGTATCCCGATATCCGCTCGGTACGATCTGCAATCCTATCAATCAGCCTGTAAGCCTCCTCTTTGAATCCTTTGTTCCCCATAATGTAAATCTTTGCTCTGTTTTCGTTCTTAATGGCCTGCACTACAGCCCAATGCAAATCCAAACCAACACCAACCAACCCCGCACATGGAAACGTTACCGGACTGTAAACGGCAAAATTAAAGAAACCTGTTGACATTTACATGAATACCAGGTTCTGTTACGGTGTGTTATCCTAACACAAAAATCCATAACTTTGCATCCCAACAGAAAAGGGAAAAATATTTAAAACCCTGAAATACAAGTCAATGATGAAAAAAGTATCTTTCGTGATTATGATCGCATGCTTTGTTGCACTCTATGCATGCAAAAACGCAGGCAGCGTTTCCAACAACAATGATATGGAAAACAACGGAGAAGTTGGTCTGGCGGAGGCGTCTGATCATGAGACAGCCCCAGATAACCACAAGGCTGAGCAGCCGGTTTCCGAAGCCCTGGTCAGAATCATCACCGATCATGGAAATATGACGGTGAAGCTTTATAACGAAACGCCTCAGCATCGTGACAATTTTCTGAAGCTGGCCAAAGAGGGATTTTACGACAGCCTGTTGTTCCACCGTGTGATCAGAAATTTTATGATTCAGGGTGGTGATCCTGATTCAAAAAATGCCCGTCAGGGGCAACCATTGGGGCAAGGTGGTCCGGGGTACACCATCCCCGCTGAAATTGTGCCCGGCCTGATACACAAAAAGGGAGCACTGGCAGCAGCACGACTGGGAGATGCCATGAACCCTACCAAAGCTTCCAGTGGAAGCCAATTCTATCTCGTGCAGGGGAGAGCCTACTCAGAACAGGAAATCAATATGTTCGAACAACAGGGGCACCGCTTTACCCCGGAACAAAGAGCCGCTTATACCACTGTGGGGGGTACACCACACCTCGACAACGAATATACCGTCTTCGGTGAGGTGATCGAAGGACTTGAAGTGATCGATGCCATCGCAGCCGTGCAAACAGCCCCGGGTGACAGACCCGTGAAAGATGTGCGGATGAAAATGGAAGTGATTCAAACACATCTCGACAAGTAATTAGAGTCCATCAATACCACCTTGGTGTGCTCCACGCTAACACTGCAAAAGAAAAGGCTACTGTTTTGGGACGATTCAAGAACCAATGCCGGCACCATCATACCTACACCCAAACAACCAAATGAAAGAGAAAATTGAACAGATCAAAACACAATTGCTGAACATCAGCATCAGCAACAACGAACAGCTTGAGCAGTTCAGAATAGAGTATCTTGGGAAAAAGGGGGTGATCGCCGAACTCTTTAACGACTTTAAACAGCTTCCCCCCGACCAGAAAAAAGCAACAGGCCAGCTTGTCAATGCCCTGAAAAACTCCGCCCAGGAGTTATACCAGCAGTCAAAAGAGCAGCTTGAGACTGACAAAGCAGACAAGGTGGCAGATGACATTGACTATACAAGGCCTGCCAGTCTGACATCTCCCGGGGCCAGACACCCACTGGCCATCACCATGGAAGAGATCGTCTCAATCTTCAGACAATTGGGCTATACACTCTCAGAAGGCCCCGAAATAGAAGACGACTGGCACATCTTCTCTGCGCTCAACTTCCCCCCTGAACACCCCGCCAGAGAGATGCAAGATACCTTTTTTATCGAAAAAAAACCCGACATAGCCCTCAGAACACACACCTCATCGGTGCAGGTCAGGGTGATGGAAAACGAAAAGCCACCCATACGAACGGTCTCGCCGGGAAGAGTGTTCAGAAATGAAGCCATTTCGGCCAGAGCACACTGCATCTTCCACCAGGTTGAAGGTCTGTATATTAGTGAAAACGTCTCCTTCGCACACCTGAAACACGACCTTTACTTCTTCGCCCGCCAAATGTTCGGTGAAAAGACACGCATCAGACTCAGACCCTCCTACTTCCCATTCACAGAACCATCGGCAGAGATGGATGTCTCTTGCAACATCTGCGGTGGAACCGGATGCAATATATGTAAATACACAGGATGGCTCGAAATCATGGGATGCGGTATGGTTGACCCCAATGTGCTCAAAAATTGCGATATCAACCCCGAAATCTATTCCGGATTCGCCTTCGGTATGGGCGTGGAACGAATTGCAATGCTCAAATACCAAATCAAAGACATCAGACTCTTCTTTGAAAACGATATCCGCTTTCTGAATCAATTTGTGTAAACTGCTGATATTAAGAATTTACGCGCGGAATTTCCCCAATGAAACAACACAAAAAAAGGAGAGACCTCCCGGCCTC
>SKPS01000178.1 GCA_007119395.1 Lentimicrobiaceae bacterium | reverse complement strand
GTTTGAGTAGCTGAGAGAACCACGCATACCGCAGGTCACGAGCGGCCATCTCAATTGAGATACCCTCATTGAAGGCGTAAGAGTGTGTGTTGAAGTGTTCGGTGTGCATCTCTACACCCAGCTCATGGGCAAGGTTTTGCGTGAACAGCTCATCGCGGTCTGACTCATCACCTCTGAGGTGAAAGTTGCAATGTGCGATAGAGAAGGGGATGCCGGCTTTGGCGATGAGGTGAGCCAGCACCACGGAGTCTACCCCTCCACTCACTGCCACGAGCACGGGTGTATCGCCTCTGAACAGGTGCTCCTGTTCGCAACCACGCAGGAAGCGTTCGTAAAGGGTGTCGGAGGAGGGGGGAGGCTGTTCTGTCATGGTACTCGTTTTTTGTCAGACGTGAAGGGTAGCGTTGAGCGCTTTAAAGAGGTTTCGTGCCTTCAGCATCGACTCTTCATACTCTTCCGAAGGGCTTGAAGCATCAGTGATGGCGCCACCGGTTTGTATGGAGCATACCCTTTGCCCGAGGTGGCAGATGACACTCCGGATGATCACATTCATATCAAATTGTTTGTTGGGATCTATATACCCCACGGAGCCTGAGAAGAGACCCCGGCGGCTTGATTCAAACTGTTCGATCAGCTGCATGGCGCTGATTTTCGGTGCACCGGTCATCGATCCCATGGGGAAGGTGCTGTTGAGGATGGTTTCAATAGAGGTGTTGGGCTGAGGGATGGCGCTGATGGTGGAGATCATCTGGTTCACCGTAGCGAAAGGGTAAACACCGAAGAGCTCTTCAGCTTTTACCGATCCGCGAACAGCAAAACGGGAGAGGTCGTTCCTGACCAAGTCAACGATCATAACGTTTTCTGCCCGCTCTTTGGTGTTGTTTTGGAGTTGCTCTCTCAGCATCCTGTCCTCTTCCGGAGTGGCACCCCTTCTGGTGGTTCCCTTCATGGGTTGGGCAATGATCTTCTGATCATGCGAACAGATGAACCGTTCAGGACTGGCTGAACAGAGCAGGTGTTCGCCCCAACGGTAAAACGCCGAAAACGGAGCATTGGCAGAGTGGTAGAGCCTCTCCCACAGCGTAGCAGGTGAAAATGTGGCAGGCAGTTCACCGAAGAATTCCTGGCAAAAGTTGAGCTCGTAAATGTTGCCCAAACGGATGTGCTCCTTTACCGCATGAATGGCCTCAAGGTATTGGTGTTGCTTAATCACCGCCTGAACCTGCATGTCGGGGAGGGTCGTGTTGCACTGCTGTTGCCCTGCCCGAGAGCGTAGCTCTTTCAGTATGGCAGGGTCACCCTGTGTGTAGAGCTTTCCTTTACGTATTCCCACCAAGGCCATCGGTGTAAACACATTCAGCTCAGGAAACTGTATTCTATCAGGGTTGGATGAGGAGAGTTTTTCGATGGCGTTCTTCAGGTCGTAGCTCAGGTGAAAGAAGCACCAGCCGTCTTGGTTGTCTATGAACTGCTGCATCCCTTCGAAAGGGTTGTTTTTGAACTGGTTGAAGGGGATGGTAAAGTGGCTTGCTGCGCCGATGGCTGCCAGCAGATCCCATGATCCATAAGGATCGTTTTGATGAACACCGGATGCAAGCACCATCCCTTGCCGGCACCGGTCAACCATGGCGACTGCGGCCCGTACCCATGGGGCAACCCCTGAATCAGTATGGAGTGGCTCCTCTTTCAAGTTGATCGTTTTGCTGCGAAGGTAATAAAATGAGGGAAACGGTGATTAAGCTGATCAGTTTGGCCAAATCTTTTTTTGAGGTGCTGGTTATAATGTGCTTATACCCGGGGAGCAATCCCGTATACAACGTTTGCGATACTGGAGGTTGAGTGTACCATACGAAAGGTGTACATCTCTTGCAGAACCATTTTTTTAACCATAATGGTCACAAAGTTGGCACAATGTACACAAAGAGGGTCTATGAGGCCTTTGTGGTTAAACATGCCTAATTGGTTATATTCATGGTACCCCTTCGGGTTTTTTTTGTTTGTTTCCCGCAGAAATTCGGTGAAATTGCGCTGATATGCGCAGAAAGCACTATATTCACAGAAATCAAAGAGTTAGCCCCAATGGTCATAAAACACACGAAGTCGTATTACTGTTTGCAACGCTTGTGAAGTCAGGATTTCGGCGCCTTTCTGCGTAGTTTTTGCGCTTTTCTTAGGGAACAAAAAAAGATCCTCGGTCCCAAAAAAAGACCGATTTGGGCTCTATAAAGGCTTTTCAAACACTACCCCAATTGTCGTGCCTCGATCTTATCCTCATAAATAGCACATAATGTAATTCAGCACCTCAAAATAAGAAACTGCCGTTAAAGCGGATCAGTTTCTTTCTTTGAACTTGTTGATTCCCTGGTCGAGGAAAGCGAGAAAGTTATCTGCGTTGAAGTCGGTGCCGTGTGGACCTGACAGCATGTTCCCATCCGGGTCGAGCATCACGTAATAGGGTACTGCTACTGATCCGAACCGTTCTTGTTGCAGGTGTCGTGTGACCCTTCCCATGGTTTTGAGCACCCGGCCTTCGTCGGTGGTCACCCATCGGTCTTCGGGCAGTGTGGTCATGTCATCGTTGTAGAGGGCGAGGATTATTACATCGTTTCTGAGTCGTTCCAGGATACGGGGATCAGACCAGACCGACTGTTCCATTTTTTTGCAATTGGAGCAGCCATGCCCGGTGAAATCGACAAACACAGGTTTGTTGAGTTCTTTGGCGCACGCCATGGCTTCATCCCAATCGAAGTAACCCTGGAGGCGGTGAGGCAGTTGGAGGAAGTCGGAGTGGAGGGGAGTACTGCAGAGGTTGGCTGGTTCTTGCTGCGGGGGTGCATGCATGGCAGCGCTGAGGTCGAACTGCTGACTTGTTTTGGGAGGCAGGAGGCTGCTGACCCCTCTGAGGTCGGCACCGAAGAGTCCCGGGATAAGGTATACCACGAACGAGAAGGTGGCGATGACAATGAGCAGCCGGAAGAATCCGATGTGTTTGAGTTCGGTATCATGGCTGAAGCGGTACACGCCCATCAGGTAGAGACCCATAAGGGTGAAGAGGGTGATCCAGATGGCCAGGTATACATC
>SKPS01000238.1 GCA_007119395.1 Lentimicrobiaceae bacterium | reverse complement strand
GCCTGCTGCAGTAAGGTGATCAGTGCTGCCTTGTCAGAGGTGAGCGGGCAGAGGGTAAAGCTTTGTCCGGCAAACAACACCAGCCCGATCCTGTCTGTCTCCCTCTCTGAGATAAACCGTGCTGCCACATCTTTAGCAGCATCGAGCCGGTTGGGTTCAAAGTCTCGCGCCAGCATGCTGAGTGAAATGTCCATCGTAATCACGATATCAATTCCTTCCGTATGTTGTTCTGGGTTAAGGATAGACCAGTGAGGCCTTGCCAGTGCAAGGGCCAGCAGCGCCATGGTGGCATAGAGTGTGTACTTTGCGATGGCCGGCCAAATCCGTGTTCTGGTACCTGTGGCAAGCATCACCGTTTTGAGGTTTGGTGATTTGATGGTAGGGTATGATTCGGTTTTTCTGTACCGTAACACAGCCAGCCACAATGGAATCACCAGCAGTGTCAAGAGCCACCAGGGCTGGGAAAAACCGGGCCATATGAACATCAGCATACAGCTCATGGTGTGACCTCCTCCTGTTGGGTTATGACATGTACCGGTGCGGTGCCTGAAACAAACAAGATGGCTTCTTCCAGCACGGCCATACTTTCATCTTGGGTAGGGGCGAACCGGGCGAACTTGACCAGATCAGCCGTATGCAGAATCACGTCAAGCCTTTGGTGTTGTTCTTGTGAGATGGCGGGATTGTATTGCAGCGCACGCATGGTTTGGCGTGTTGTTAGCTCAGGCGCTTCAACACCATGAGCTTCATGTATATAGGTTCTTAAAATCTCTGTAAGCATCACAAAGAATGCCTTTTCTCCAGCCCTCTCCAAAGTATCGGATGCCTTCAGTTGGTATAACCGCTCCAGGGCCTTGTCAACAGGGCTCTTCATAACCTGCAGTAGCTGAGTTGGATCCTGGCTTACCACACGATTTGGCTTTTTCCTGAATCGCCGATAAAGGTACCATACGGTATAAAGCGGCGCCAGTATGAGAATCATCCACACAAGCACTTCCCATAGCGTAACCGGTATATTGAAGGGCCCCTTGATGTCGCGAATGGTGGCATTGGATTCTGTATTTGGCATACTGAATCGTAGCAGCAGAGGGGGTTGCGGGTAATGCTGAACCGGTTGTATTGCTCCCGGAGAGAGGTATGTGAGAGGTATGCTATCGATCAGATAGAGGCCTGAGTCAAAGGCGGAGACGATTATCTGCTGTCTGTAGTGTACGATACCATCCGGAGCCATGGAGCTGTCAATGTGCCCCCGGTTGAGCACCATGACGCCTTCACCCAGGGTATCAGGTAGCGCAGGCCAATCAACGTGAATCATTCGGTCAGCAGAGACCTCCAGCCACACCGGCACATGCTCTCCAATCAGGTAGTCGGTTCGGCCAGCCTGTATCGTGAAGGTGAGCCGTTGCGCAGATGCGTAGTCCGGCATCCACAAAAGCACAATGATGGCAATAATTGTGTGGTGCTTGCCCCATCCTTCGGCTTTGTATGCTGCACGAAAACGGTTCATGGTCTGTTCCCCCGCTTTTTAAACAACAGCAGCAACGGCCGTATGTAATCTTCAGCAGTGGATATCTCTACCAAATCAACCCTGGCCCTTTTACAGGCGTGATTGATCTGTTGAACACGCTCACGCTGCATCATTCGGTAACGCTCGCGTCCTGAAGCTGAACCGGTATCAATCCATGCCGTTTCACCCGATTCCGCATCAGCAAAACGCATCATACCGCAGTTAGGTAAATCAACCTCTGTGTGATCGTATACACGGATGGCCACCAAATCGTGTTTCTGGCTGGTGATCTTCAACGCATCCTCATATCCGGCATCAATAAAGTCGGTCAAAAGAAAAGCAACACACCTTTTGCGGATGATATTGGTCAGATAGCGCAATGCTTCTGCAATCCTGGTGGTGGTATTGCTGGGTTGAAAATCTATTAACTGACGGATAATAAACAGAATATGCTGCACCCCCTTGTTTGGGGGAATAAAGAGTTCGATCTTCTCAGAAAAGAAAATCACGCCCACTTTGTCGTTGCTCTTGATGGCAGAGAACGACAAGAGTGCGGCAATCTCCGCGATTCTGTCTTGTTTGAGTCTGTTTCCGGAACCGGTAAGATTCGAGGCACTGATATCCACCAGCAGCATCACTGTGATTTCGCGTTCTTCCTGGTATTGTTTGATAAAAGGGTGGTTGAATCGTGCGGTTACATTCCAGTCGATGTCTCTGATGGCATCGCCATATTGATATTCACGCACATCACTGAATGACATACCTTTGCCTTTGAAAGCAGAGTGATATTGGCCGGTGAAGAGGTGATCAGTCAGCCCTTTTGATCTGATTTCAATCTGACGAACTTTTTTGAGTATGTCAGTTGTTTGGGACATATTATCAGGGCACCTCCACCTGGTTTAGGATTTCTGTAATGATCTCCTCACTACTGAGGTTTTCAGCCAGAGCCTCGTAGGTGAGTCCGATTCTGTGCCGCAGCACTTCGTGGCACACGTTACGCACATCTTCGGGTATTACGAAGCCTCTTTGGTTCATAAACGCGGAGGCTTTGGCGGCGAGGGCGAGGAATATGGATGCTCTGGGTGAAGCGCCATATTGGATAAGGCCTGTGAAGTGATCCAGCTTAAGGCGTTCCGGTGCCCGTGTAGCGAACACTATATCCGTGATATACTGTTCTATCTTGTCGTCGAGGTAGATCTTCCGAACCAGCTTTCTGGCATCCACGATGGTATTCCGGTCTGCCACGGTTCCGGCTGCAGGTACTGCGTTTACCGACTGCTGCCTGAGTATCATCTTCTCTTGCTGCTGATCGGGATAGGTGATGACCACCTTCAGCATAAACCGGTCGGTTTGGGCTTCCGGAAGCGGATAGGTACCCTCTTGCTCAATCGGGTTTTGGGTAGCCAGCACCAGGAAAGGGTCGGGTAGCGGGTAGGTGTTGCCACCAATGGTGACCTGCTGCTCCTGCATCGCCTCCAACAACGCACTCTGTACCTTGGCCGGTGATCGGTTGATTTCATCAGCAAGAATAAAATGGGCAAATACCGGCCCCTTCTTCACGCTAAACTCTTCAGT
>SKPS01000207.1 GCA_007119395.1 Lentimicrobiaceae bacterium | reverse complement strand
ATGATGTATGTAATTGCTTCGTTGTTTTTTTTTTTTTTTTTTTTGATGGATTCAACGTTTTCAAAGATTTTGGCCAGGCGATTGGTTTGTGCTGTAACGAGCCCATCGATGGTATAGGTAGTGTTTTTCAGCAGGTCAATGGAGCCTCTGATGCTCTCCATCGCTTTGGATAGGTTGGTGCGGGTTTCTTCATTAAAGACGGAGCCAATGACGGCGAGCACGGTATCTAAGGAAAGCATCAGGTTTTCCGCTTTCTTTTTCACGGGCAGCATTTCAATGCCGAACTGTTCCTGCAGTGAAGTTGCAACGGCCGATCTCAGCGTGTCATGATTTTGGGCTGCAATATCTGATGAGCCGAGATGTATATTGATCATACTTGATCCGAGGAGACTTGTCTCAATGACAGCTCTGGAATCGGAGGGGATCGGCAAATCAGTGGAGATGCCCAATTTTACTATAATGCGGGCTGATGGATCATTGGGGATGAAGCCAACGCTTCTGACCAGGCCGACCTGATGACCGTTTACCAGCACCGGGTTGTTAATGTTAAGTCCGGCTGATCGTTCATACACTGCGTAAATCACTGTTTCCTTTAGCAGTATATTCCTTCCCTTCATAAAATTCAATCCCCATACCAGCAGCGCGATGGCTGTGATAAAGAAGAGAGCAGCGGTAGTCTGTTTTTTTATTCTCACGATGTACGGAATATCAATCTACAAAGATAACGATAATAAATGTACATCCCGACATCAATACATTGGCAAAAAGCAGAGAAAATCACCGTCTTTGTTTCGCATGATTGGCTGCTTCAGAAAGTGATATTCGCTCTCCTTTGTAAAATGCCACCACAAAGGCATCCTGAAACACGCCCTGTTGCAATTGGTTTTTGTGTTGCACAGCCTCTTCCAGGGTATTAAACACACCTGACACATAGCGGTGGAGTCCATTAGTGGTATAGGAGTGCACCTGAGCCATGCCCTGGAATACCGGGTCGTTGAGGTCACGCTGCAGGGAGGTCGAGAGGAATTGGACGCTATAGTAGAGATTAGGGGTCTTATTGGTTTCTTGAGGGGGTGGTTGTGGCGATTCAGATGCAGGTTTTATTGCATGTGTTGTGCTAATGTTTGGCTGTGGTGCAGGGGGTTTGTTGTCTGACCCGGCAGGTTTGACCGGAGTCTTTTTTACTGTATCGATCTGAGCAATCACGTTGGGTCGTCTTCCTTCAATACGTTCACGGTATTGCAAAATGGCTTGAAAAATCGAGGTGGCGATTGAATTTTGACCCGCATCTGAGGTGAGATATTTCCTTTCATTTTCGTTGCTTAGGAATCCGGCTTCTACAAGGATTCCAGGCATATTGATCCGCCACAACACCAGAAAGCCGGCCTGCTTTACTCCTCTGTCGAACCGTTGTGCTGTTGTTCTCAACTCCTGTTGAATGAGTGATGCCACCTCTACGCTTTGATCAAGGTAAGCATTTTGGTAAAGCGAGAAAATAATTTCGGCTTCCGGTGAGTTGGGATCAAAGCCTTCGTAGCGGGTTTCGTAATCGTCTTCAAGAAGGATAACGGAATTTTCCTTGCGGGCCACTTCCAGATTGGCCTTGCTGCGATGGAGTCCCATTACCCATGTTTCAGCACCATAAGGACGGGATGAGTTCACCGAATTACAATGAATTGAGATAAAGAGATCGGCTTTGTTGTCATTTGCAATTTGCGCTCTTTTGTAGAGAGGAACATTTACATCTGTTTCTCGTGTATAGATCACCCTGGTGTTCTCAATGGTTGAGAGTTGCCTGCCCAGCTTAAGTGCTATGGCCAATGTGATATCTTTCTCTTTGATATTGCCCCCAATGGCTCCCGGGTCTGTGCCTCCGTGACCGGGATCAATCACCACCACAAACTCGCTTTTCTGCTGTGCATGCACATGCCAGCCCTGAGCTGTTGTGATTAAAATGCTGATCAACAGTGAGGTTTGCAATAGATATCTTTTTATCGACCATCTCATGATTTAGCCTATTTTTGTGATTTAAAAAAACTAAGTAACAAATCTATACAGATAACGTTCTAGAACTGATTTAAGGTATATCGATGGTGCCAGTAATATGCTACCTGAGGGGCCTCGTTCATACCAGGCTAAAGATACAAACAAAATCGTACCGGTCACATATATTCAGCAAGACACTTGTTAACGAAGAAATCAACAATATTGCATTATGTATTTTCGCTGATTATCAGCGTGATGTGCGCTAACGGGTTGTACAGCCAGGTGCCTGTTGTACAGGAGTCTGATACCATAGTACATGTTACTGATACGTTATTACATGTTCCTGATACTACATTACAGGTAACTGACACCATAGCTCAAATTGCTGATACATTAGCACAGGCTGCTGACACGTTACAGGGAGATGAAGCACCTGTTGATCGAAGGAGTTCTCTGTTGGAGTCCAGGATCACATATCAGGCTGAGGATTCGATACGCTTGGACTTCCGAACAAACAAGGCGCATCTTTACGGCAACAATGAGTCGGCAGAGATGCTATATCAACAGATTGAGCTTCGAAGTGGATACATTGAACTGGATTTCAAAGAGAGTTTGGTTTTTGCGCGGGGATTTACAGACACAAGTGGAGTTGTGGTGAACGAGCCTGAGTTTACAGAGGGTGACCGAACCTTCAGTGCACGAGAGATGTATTATCATCTCGAGAGCCGGCAAGGGTTTATCCGAAGGGTTGTGACGCAGGAGGGTGATGGCTACTTGCTGGGCGACTCTATCAAAAAGCTTGCGAATGATCACATCAACATTGCTTCCGGCTCTTATACCACTTGCAACCATCATGAGGCTCCTCATTTTGAGATCTATTTCAGGAGGGCCAAGGTGATTCCTGACGACAAGATTGTAACGGGCCCTGCGTTTTTGCGTATTGAGGGGATTCCAACAATACTATTTGTCCCATTTGGGTTCTTCCCTAACCAGAAGGGGCAGGCATCCGGGGTGTTGATACCCAGTTACGGTGAGGCTGCCAACCGGGGGTTCTTTTTAGAGAACGGGGGTTACTATTTTGGCATCAACGACTATGTTGAT
>SKPS01000186.1 GCA_007119395.1 Lentimicrobiaceae bacterium | reverse complement strand
CGGAGAAGCTGGAACAGGCCGCACTGAACCTGGGAGCCTCAAGGGCCAGGGTGTTCTTCACCGTGGCACTCCCCCTGGCACGCAGAGGGATCCTTACCGGATTGGTGATGATGTGGGCTCGCGGTATGAGCGAGTTTGGTGCCGTGGTGATCATTGCATACCACCCCATGATTGCCCCCGTGCTGATCTATGACAGATTCACCTCCTTCGGCCTCAGATACGCCACCCCCGTAGCAGTGCTCTTTGTGCTGATCACTTTGGTGCTCTTTGTAGCCATGCGGTTCCTCGCTGCCAGAACATCTAAATCCAGAAGGTAATCATGATTACGATACATAACCTGAACAAACAGTACCCCGGATTCACCCTGTCAGATATTAATCTGCAGGTTAATCAGGGGGAGTATTTCGTGTTGCTGGGTCGTTCGGGCTCCGGTAAATCAGTACTGATGCAGCTCATCGCAGGGTTTCGCAAGGCAGACCAGGGCAAGATCCTGTTAGGTGGCAGGGAGATCACCCGCGAGAGGATTCAGCACCGCAATGTGATCCTGTTGCACCAGGATACGAATCTGTTTCCTCATATGTCGGTATTTGACAACATTGCTTACCCGCTGAGGTGTCGAAAACAGTCCCGCCAACAGATCAGGGAGCAGGTTCATGAGATGGCCGAAGTGGTGTCTGTCAGTGATCTTTTGCACAGGTACCCCGGTGGCCTTTCGGGGGGTGAGGCGCAGAGGGTGGCGCTGGCCAGGGCATTGGTTGTGCAGCCCGATTTGTTGTTGCTGGATGAACCGTTGGTTGCCCTTGATGTGCAACTCCACGCCGGGATGAAGTCGTTGCTGTATAAAATCAATAAGCTAGGACAAACCATTCTGCATGTAACCCACGATTACGCGGAGGCTGTTTCTTTGGCCGACAGGATGGCCGTCATTGACCATGGCGTGATACAGCAGGTTGGCACCTCCATGGAACTCGAGCAATCGCCACAGAGCGACTTTGTTGCCAGGTTGGCAGGTATTGCCAACTTCTACAGGGTGTCTCTGACCAGTGATGCGGCGAGTGCCGTGCCGGAAGGGTGTGTGATGGTCAATGGCATCCCTGTGCGGGTGGATTCTGCCATGTTGCGCCCGGCAACGACCAATGCCTTCCTGATCATCGAGAGAGGGTATGCTGAAGTTCACCTTGAGCAACCGTCCCGGAACATAGGGAACCTCTTTGAGGGAACGGTAGTGGAGGTGATTCCCGGTGCACCTCACTATGAGGTGGTGGTTGATGCAGGTTTCAGGATCACAGCACCTGTTGGGCGTGAAGAGGTGAGAACCGGCATTATCGGAATGGGGAGTCGGCTGTGGGTTACTTTTCCGCCTGAAGGGTGTCGTGTGGTGAATGAATCCTAGATACTTCTTGCGACTTCACAGCTGAGCCATTAGGTGCCACCACACGTATTGACTCCTCTTGTACGCCGGCATACGCCTCATACAGCATCGCAATCCCTGATGAAAGGGTGGTGAAATGAGCCGTCTCAAAGCCGGCTCTTTGCAAGCACTTCACAAACTGGTGTCCGTAAGGAAACTCTTTCACCGATTCAGGCAGGTAGTTATATGCATCGGGATGTTTTGAAATGAACCGCCCCACTTTCGGCAGAATCTTACCGAAATAAAGCTTGAAGCACTTGCTAAGCAGCGGGTTTGCAGGCATAGAGAACTCCAGAATCAGCAGTTGCCCTCCGGGCTTCAGCACCCGATGTAACTCAAGCAACCCTTGACCGAAATGGTGAAAGTTTCTGATGCCAAAACCCACCATCAGTGCATCGAATGTGTTGTCAGGGAATGGCAGTGATTCGGCATCAGCTCGCTGAAATCGGATTCTGCCGTTCAGATTAAGCTTGTCAGCTTTTAACCGACCCACCTCCATCATCTTCTCAGCAATATCGGTGGCTGTTATGGTGGCTTGTGTTGAGAGGGCAGCGGCAATGGCCAGGTCACCGGTGCCGGTGGCAACGTCCAGCAGGTGAATGGCTTGTTTTCTTTCAAGCCGCCCGATCAGCTTTCTTCGCCAGCTACGGTCGATGCCCAGCGAAAGCAGGTTGTTCAGCATGTCATACTTATGAGAGATGTCGTTAAACATCCTCTCTACATGACCATTGCTGCTTCCATTGATGGGTTTTTCGCTCATTCCTGCTGTGTTTGTTAAGGTGCTAAACGGTTAATATCCCAGGATCCACCATCCGACCGTCGGTATCTGAACCTGTCGTGGAGGCGGTCAGACCTCCCTTGCCAGAATTCAAACATCACTGGCTCTACTATATATCCACCCCACCATTCAGGGCGGGGAACCTCCTCGCCAAATCGGGCATGATACTGCTTCTGTCGGGTCTCCAGCTCCTCCCTCGATCCAATCACCTTGCTCTGTGCACTCACCCAGGCACCCAATCGGCTGCCGGCAGGTCGTGAAAAGAAGTAACGGTCTGATACATCCGGGCTGGTCTTAAAGGCCGTTCCCTCAATTCTCACCTGGCGCTCGATCGAATGCCAGGCAAACAAGAGTGCCACTTGTGGATTGCCCGAAATCTCTATCCCTTTGTTGCTTTCATAGTTAGTAAAGAAAACGAAACCCTCTTCATCAAAATCCTTTAACAATACAATCCGGGATGATGGTTGCTGTAAGGAGTTGATAGTGGAGAGTACCATGGCATTGGGCTCAGGTATCCCGGAATCCATAGCATGTGCAAACCACTCTTTGAACAGATGGTATGGGTTCTCCGACAGGTCGTCACGACGAAGGTAACCCCTTCGGTAATCCTTGCGCATATCTGACAAGGTGTTCTCCATAGCAACTGGGATCGTTAGGTTATGCGAATGTTAACAAATGGCATGGTGTTTTGTTTGTTATGAGAATGTTAGCATAGTTTTCGCAACAGCTCTTTAAGCAGCTTCTCCTTGTTCACAGGCACAACCCCAACCTCTTCGCATACCAGTCCGCCGGCGAGGTTTCCCATGGCAGCAAACTCTGGTGGGGTACACCCTGCCGCAAGCCCCAGTGCAGCAACACTGATCACTGTATCTCCGGCACCTGACACATCGGCCACATTGCGTATATGGGCAGGAATCAAGACACCATCGCCACGGTGGCTTACATATACCCCCTCTTGCGAAAGAGTCACCAGCACTGTATCAACCGACTGC
Organism: Lentimicrobiaceae bacterium; assembly: GCA_007119395.1. Taxonomy (GTDB): domain Bacteria; phylum Bacteroidota; class Bacteroidia; order Bacteroidales; family SKPS01; genus SKPS01. The sequence continues at coordinate 8,329 of SKPS01000186.1, read as the reverse complement.
GCTTGGTGAAGGGTGTTAACAGCCTGGTATAACTGATCTTTTTCCAACCCCGGCATTCCCATGTTGAGCCCTTCACAGAGCTCTTTCAGGTTGGGCTTGAAAAGCTGCACGTTGCGGTAAGAGGTGAAATGGCGCCTTTTGGGGTCAACTGCCACCGGGATCCCTTTCTCCCGCGCTAAGTCAGTCACATTGGCAATCAGCGATTCGCTGATGAGCCCTTTATCATAATCCTGAAAGATGATCACATCCCAGCTTTCGTTGGAGAGCTTCTGATGCAGCATCTCCATGAAGGCTTTGGCATCATGATCAGACAGCTCATCGGTGGTCTCTTCATCCACACGCAACATCTGGGTTCTGTTGCCAAAAATCCTGAACTTGGTGGTGGTTATCCTCTCTCTACATGGCAGGATGCCACTGGTGTCGAGGTGTTGTGACTGCATCAACTCGAGCAGTTCATTGCCACGTGGATCCTGGCCGGTGACCGCGCACAGCACGGTGTTGGCGCCAAGTGACTGCAGGTTCAGTGCCACATTGGCGGCACCCCCCAGGTGACTGCTGCGACGGCTTACAGCCACCACAGGTACCGGGGCTTCCGGAGAGATTCTGTCTACCTGACCCCATAGGTATGCATCAACCATCACATCCCCAATCACCAACGCACGCATCTTCCCAAAAGTGGTGAAAAGGGCCGCTAACTTATCCTCAGTAAAAATCGACATAACTATATTAATGCGTTTACACAAACAGGCCTACAGCTCATGGGTTGTCAGGTAAGCTTTTTCAGGGCAACAGCAATGCGTTCAACGGCCTCCTTCAGCTCCTCTTTTGAGGTAGCATATGAGAAGCGCAAGCATTCGGGTGACCCAAAAGCGTCGCCCGGCACAACAGCTACATGCGCTGCGTTCAGCAAATACATGCTCAGGTCGCCCGCGTTATGAATCTTCGTGTTTTCAAAGGATCTCCCGAAGTAGTGGCTGATATCAGGAAAAAGGTAAAAGGCACCTTGAGGTACATTCAACGTAAAACCGGGCAACTCTCTGAGCAGCGCAATCAAATAATCGCGTCGTTCCAGAAAGGCTTTTTGCATCGTCAGCAACTCCTCAGTGGTAGAGGGGTCGGCTTCCAGTGCCGCAATTGAAGCCTTTTGTGCAATCGAGCACACCCCGGAGGTGAATTGCCCCTGTAGTTTATCGCACGCTTTGGCAATCTCAAGAGGCGCCCCGATAAAGCCAATACGCCAACCCGTCATGGCAAACCCTTTGGAAACACCATTCACGGTCACCACACGATCTTTGATCTCAGGGAATTGAGCAATCGATACATGTTTGCCCGTAAAATTGATGTGCTCGTAAATCTCATCAGCAATTACAAAAAAATTCTCATGGGAGGCAAGCACCTGCGCAATGGCTTGCAGCTCTTCATGTGTATATACCGATCCAGAGGGGTTGCACGGTGATGAATAGATGATTGCCTTTGTTTTAGGGGTGATGGCCGCTTCTATCTGTTCAGCTGTTACTTTAAAATCTGTTTCGATGGATGCCGGGATAAAAACGGGTACGCCTCCGGCCAGCTTGATGATCTCTTTGTATGAAACCCAGTAGGGTACGGGCACAAGCACCTCGTCGCCCTCATCTACCAGACACATCATGGCGTTGGCGATGCTGTGCTTGGCTCCTGCTGACACCACAATCTGCTCCGGTGTGTAGTGCAGGCCATTGTCACGTTCAAACTTATGGCATATCGCTTTGCGGAGATCAGGGTATCCCGAAACAGGTGTATAACGGGTGTGGTTTTGGTCTAATGCCTCTTTGGCCGCCTCTTTTACAAAATCGGGTGTGTTGAAATCGGGCTCGCCAATACTCAGGTTGATCACCCGATGCCCCTGTGCCGTAAGCTCACGACTCATACGTGCCATGGACAGGGTCTCTGACTCTGCCATCCTGCTTATTCTCTCTGATAAAATATTCATGATGTGTTGTTTTTAATATAATGAAAATCGAATTGATATGTCTTGCCGTTAAAGAAGAAATCCAACAGAAATAACCTGAACCGGAAGGAAGTGTGCATCACAACATCGGTGCAGGAAAGTTCGCAAATATACCCTTTTTTCATCAAAGCCCAATGGTAATATTAGATATTGTGGTTTGCCCTATTTTTCCGTTCTTTGTGCCGAATAATCAAGTCGGTGAACACACTGTCCGAAGCCGGCTATTAACAGTTGATTGCTATGGAAATGTTTCTTGAGTTTATAAAGTATCTTGTTCCTTTGGCCGCCTTGGTATTGGCTGTTTGGCTAATACTGCGCATGTTTTTCCGACGTGAAACGGAGCAGCGTCGTACTGAGATGGAAGCGGCAGACCGTCGCAACATGGTAGTGTTAAAAACCGAGCACGCAAAACTGGTTACCCCTGTTCGGTTGCAGGCCTATGAGCGGATTGTGCTGTTGCTGGAGCGGATCACTCCCGACAACCTGGTGATGCGCCTTCGTCGTACCGATGTCGGTTCAGGAGAGATGCAAGGCCTTTTACTGCAAAATATTCGCGACGAGTACGACCACAACATGAGCCAGCAGCTCTATGTATCGGATGAAGCCTGGGAACTGGTAAAGAAGGCCAAAGAGGAGACCATCCAGCTTATCTACAATGCCGGTGCTGAGATCAAAGAGGGAGAAAAAGGGATCGACCTGTGCCGCCACGTCCTTGAGCTGGCTTCACAAAGCGATAATGTGCCCACCACACTGGCCATCAAAGCGCTGAAAAAAGAGATCAAGAAGCTGTTCTGAAACGTTCCCGTTGACTATACGTTGCGAATGGAATCCTTTGTGAGCTTCTTCCCTTTCACCACACCAAAAGAGAACAAGCGGTATACTGATACATATTTGCCACTGCAGTACTGGCACTCATAATGCTTGCTGCCGGGGATCCGCCGCATCCAGGGTTGCCGGTGCTGACGAAAGCTTTGTGTGCTTTTGCAATAGGGACAACGTTTGCCGGATATGAATGACATGGGCTCTGTGTGTTTTGTCTGTGATGACATGGGGTCAAAGCCATGGCTTTGACGGCAACAAAGATACGACGAACTATTGCCTCATGACATATGGACAATAAAGGTTATCAACATATGATGTTGAATAACCGGAAATATATCCTCTGAGCAAACAATCGTTTTAAACGGGTGTTTTCTCTGTATGGAAAACCGATTAAGTCAATCTTCAAGTTTATATTTACGACAGCATGCGAACAATCCTGTGCACTGGCAGCCATGGGGAACAGAGGCATTGGAGCGTGCAGAGAGGGAGCAGAAGCTGATCCTTGTGAGTATTGGTTATGCAGCTTGCCACTGGTGTCATGTGATGGAGCACGAATCGTTCAGTGATCCTGCTGTGGCTGATGCCATGAACCGTGACTTTATTTGCATCAAGGTGGATCGTGAAGAGCGACCCGATCTTGATCACCAATACATGACCGCTGTGCAACTTCTCAGCGGACATGGCGGTTGGCCTTTGAATTGCTTTGCCCTGCCTGATGGCAGGCCAGTGTTTGGCGGCACCTACTTCAGGCGCTCCGACTGGCTCGCATTGCTGGAGCGGCTCGCCTTCCTGTGGCAGAACAAACCCGAACTGCTGCGCGAAAATGCCGACAACATAACCCACCATGTGGCCAGGCATGACCACATTGGCACCCATCGTGCCGATCGGGAGTTTCAGTCGTCAGACCTGCTTCAGGTCAACCGCTTGATGCTTAGCTCGATGGATCCTGAATATGGTGGCACACGGGGCGCTCCGAAATTCCCCATGCCACCCCTGTTGTCGCTAGGCCTTACCCTGCAGCAACAAGGAGTGAGCGCACAGGCCGGTGAAATGGCACAGAAAACCCTCGCCCGGATGTATGCCGGTGGAATTCATGACCACCTCGGAGGTGGGTTCGCCAGATATGCTGTGGATGAAAAATGGAAGGTGCCCCACTTCGAAAAGATGCTCTACGACAATGCTCAGCTTCTTGGCCTCTACGCACGTAACCATCGCCTTAACGGGGATGAATTAAGCCGAAGAGCTGCCTACGGGATCCTCGCTTTTCTCAACTCCACCATGAAAGACCCCAACGGAGGCTATTACGGATCGGTTGATGCCGACAGCGAAGGGGAGGAGGGGAGGTTTTATACCTGGACAGCCGAAGAGATTCATCAGGTAGCCGAAGCAGATGCGCAAATACTGATGAAGCACTTTTGCTGTACCGATGAGGGAAACTTTGAGAATGGACGGAATATTCTTTATCTGGAAACTTCCGACCCCAAAGGGCTTTCAGGGTCAGCGCACCATGATGCGATAACGCGTGGGGTACAACAGCTATTGGCTCACCGTAGCCATAGAGTCCACCCCGCCATTGACAAGAAGATGATTACTGCCTGGAACAGCTTGCTCGTCATCAGCCTTGTTGAAGCAGCCCACGCATTCAGCGATCCTGAATTGGCCGGGCTGGCCAACACCCTGATGGATGCCATCCTGAAACAGGGCGTCGACCAGCAAGGGCGGTTATTGCACCTGATGGGCACGAACGACGAGCAGATCCCGGCGTTTCTGGATGATTATGCCACCACCATTCTGGCGCTGACCACTCTCTACGGCGACAGTTTTCACCACAAGTACCTTAAGAGGGCTGTGGAGATGACACAGTTTGTGCGGAAGCACTTTGCTGAGGAGGGTAGCGACATGTTTTATTACGTGCCTGATGGCCATCCTGTACCTGTGGCACGCACCATGGAGCTGTACGACCATGTAGTGCCATCATCGAATGCTTTGATGGCTCATGCATTGAAACGGCTGGCCTTCCTCGCACAAAAACCCGAATGGTACTCACATTGCCAAAATATGGCAGGCAACGTTAAGGGGCGGCTCTTGAGCAATCCCGTATCTTATGGTGCCTGGGGTGAATTGGTGGTTGAATTGCTGCAAGGCTCATTGGAAATCACCGTGATGGGGGAAGAGGCTACCTCAGAGGCTCGCAGAATCCGGGAACAACTCGGAACAGAAGCTCTCATCAGGGTGCTGGAATCCGATGACGCGGCAACCCCATTGCAAATCATCGCATGCCGAAACCAGACTTGTCATCCACCGGTAGGCTCGGTTGAGGAACTGTTTGCGATGATTGAAAGTGAGCAAGCCGAAAAATAAATTCCGCAGGCATCTTCAGACAACAGCCTCTGCAGTATACAAGCTCCATTGATCATGCTCCGATGCTAAGCGTTTCTGTAGCGCAGCAGCGCTACGGGCGGTGTATCACCATCTCATCGAAGAGGTATGACGCCCCACCCAGCTTGTCGGTGATGAAGAGCAGGTAACGGATATCCACGCTGATATTCCGGCATATCGACGGTTCAAAGTTCAAATCGCTCATGGTGCCTTCCCACGCCCTGTCGAAATTGATGCCGATCAGGTGGCCATATCCGTTCAGCACAGGGCTCCCTGAGTTGCCTCCTGTGGTGTGGTTGTTGGCGATAAAGCCAACAGGCATGGTGCCGTCAGTGCTGTAGGGATGATAATACTCAGGGCTTGCAATCCGCAGAAGTTGTTCAGGTACTTCATAATCAGGATGACCGGTGGCATGCTTTTCCAACACCCCTTCAAGGGTGGTCTGGTGGTGATACCTGATGGCATCACGAGGATAGCTGCCTGCCACCTCGCCGTAGGCAATGCGAAGCGTTCCGTTGGCATCGGGGTACAGCAGCTCTGTGGAATGAACCGTCAGTAAGAGCTGCATATTGATCCGGTGCAGGCTGTCGAGGCTGCGGTTGGCATCCTGTAAGGCAGGATGGTAATCTCCCATATAATGCTCTACAATATCTCTCATCAAGGCAAACAGTGGATCACGCGACAGCCTTCTGGGCGAACTCCTCTTCCAATGGCGGAAAAACCTGTAGGTATCTTCGGCGTTGCTGAACATCGATTTCGAGAACAGACGCTCAATAAAGCGGGTGTAATCACCATCGTATTTTTGTTTTGCTTCGGCCAGTAGTGAAGGCAACTCTTCGTAAGGGATGGCTTCTGTGAAGAGTTGCACCATTGCCGACAGGATCTGTTTTTCGGTTTCTATATCGATGGTGGCATAGAAGCCGTGCACGGCTTCAGCCAGGTCGGTGGTGAGCTCTGCGATGGCCGGTTTCCCTTCTTCGGAACGCATATCCATATCAGGAATGCGGTAAGCTCTGAAAATGAACCTGAACAACGGGTTGCGCCAGAAGCATTCACTGAAATAGGTATTGTATTGCTGTAGAGGGAGGATGTCGTCATACGCTGTTTCGTAAGCTGCGAGCAGGTTCAGGTAGTGTGCGTATTGTTCGGGATTGTCACGCAAGGATTCAAGCATGGCCTGTTGCTCTTTCTCTTTTTTGCTGATGACTTGAAAACGTTCCAATCCCGGAATCACCCCGCGGTAGAGCTTCCAGCCGTTGGCTACGCGTGCCTGCCGGCCGGTATACTGTATCCGGAGCTCATCAGAGAGGCCCATGGTGTGGTTGATCACAGCCAGTTCATGGTCACGAATGTTCACGATGGCAGGGTAGGTGTGGTGCTGGAAGTTGCGGATACCCCAGGAAGGGATGTATTGCTGGGTGCGCCCCGGAAATCCATACACCATTGTGAAGTCACCCTCTTTGATGCCGGCAGCCGAGATCTCGAAGAAGGTTCGGGGACGGTAGGGCACGTTTGAGAGATCATATTCAGCGGGTTGGTTGTTGGCATCGGCATAGATTCTGAAAATCGCAAAATCACCTGTATGCCGGGGCCACATCCAGTTGTCGCTGTCGCGCCCGAATTTCCCGACAGAAGAGGGTGGAGCACCCACCAGACGTACATCCCGAAACACCTCAGTTATCACCAGAATAAACTGGTTACCATAGTAAAGCGGCTTCACCTCAGCGTGGTAATGGCTTCGGTCGGTTACCTCCTTGGCAATGGCCTGGCTTGCCCGACGAATTGATGCGGTACGATCCGTCTCACTCATCTTCTGGTTAACCGCTGCCAAAACGCGTTGCGTCACATCTTCAACACGTATCAGTATGGATGCGGTAAGGCCGATGTTGGGCAGCTCTTCATCCCGCTCCATGGCCCAGAAGCCCTCAGAAAGATAGTCGTGTTCAACAGTGCTGTGACCCTGAATCCTGGAATAGGCACAGTGGTGATTGGTGAACATAAGCCCCTCATCAGATACCAGCATGCCGGTACAACCACCACCAAAATGAACCACGGCATCCTTTAAACTGGTGTTGTTCAAACTGTAAATGTCCTCCGGGTCAATCCGTAAACCCTTAGAGCGCATGTCGTCCCAATGTGTGTTTGACATCAGCAATGGGAGCCACATCCCTTCATCAGCGTAGGCCGGGCGCCCCAGCAGCAAGATCATGACCACCCACCAGTGGCGTCTTGTCAATTGTATCAGATTTCTGCAATTTGCTCTTTTCATCATATCGATTCATCAAAAAAGTGAAACATACATAAAGAATTTGCCACAACACGATTCAGTGCCAGGCAGGCACCATGAAAGGGTTGCCCGGTGCGTACGTCAAAGCGGGCCGTTGGCGCAAGGGCGTAGGGCCGGGTAGAGCTGACGGCTTGCGCCAAAGCATACTCAATGTGTTGGCCGAATGAACCGGGTGCTGTTTTACTTTGCAGCGATGCACTCAATCTCTACCAGCACACCCAGTGGAAGCTTAACAACTCCGTAAGCAGCCCTGGCCGGTGGATCCTCTTGAAAGTACCCTGCATACACTTCGTTCACCGCTTTGAAGTGATCCATATCGCTCAGCAAACAGGTGCACTTTACCAGGTGCGTGTAATCGTAACCGGCCTCCTTCAGGATGCCTCCAATGTTCTCCATCACCTGCTTCGTCTGCGCAGTAATCCCCTCAGGAATCTCTCCACTGGCAGGATTTACAGGAATCTGACCCGAGACAAACAGAAAACCATTGGCCTCAATGGCCTGGCTGTATGGGCCAATCGCTTTGGGTGCGTTTTCAGTGCTGATAACTCTTTTCATGTTGTTGTATATTGATTTGTTGTTGATCATCAAAAACGATTCTCTCAGGGTGCAAACCTACAAAAAAAAGGGGTGAGAGGGCATATGGAAATGGAGTATCTTTGCCCCATGCGTATATTGCTGGTTGACAACTACGACTCGTTCACCTGGAATCTCTATCACTACCTTGACCAGATGGCACAAGAGGTGGTGGTATTGCGTCATGATGAACCGGGTTGTTTAGAGGTGACCCCTTTTGATGGTGTGGTGATCTCTCCGGGTCCGGGTCTGCCGTCTGATGCAGGATATACGCTTGAAGT
>SKPS01000045.1 GCA_007119395.1 Lentimicrobiaceae bacterium | reverse complement strand
TAGAACAACAGGAACAAGCAGCATGAAATTATCTCAGTTTAAGTTTGATTTGCCTCAGGATCTTATTGCCAGTCATCCCCCTGACAACCGTGACGAATCTCGGCTGTTGGTGATTGACCGCAAATCAGGAACGTTTGAGCACAAAAGCTTCAAAGACATTCTGCAGTATTTTGATGATGGAGATGTGTTCGTTCTCAACAACACCAAGGTGTTCCCTGCTCGTCTTGACGGGATCAAGGAGAAGACGGGAGCTCAGATTGAGGTGTTTTTGTTGCGGGAGCTCAATCCTGACACCCGGTTATGGGATGTATTGGTGAATCCGGCCCGAAAGATCAGGATTGGAAACAAACTGTTTTTTGGTGAAGACGAAGCGTTGGTAGCTGAAGTAATTGACAACACCACTTCGCGTGGCCGTACTCTCCGGTTTCTTTACGACGGAAAATACGAAGACTTCAAAAAGAAGTTGCAGGCCCTTGGTAAAACCCCTTTGCCACGCATCATCGATCGCCCGATTGAACCTGAAGACCAGTTCAGGTACCAGACCATCTATGCCAAACATGAAGGGGCTGTGGCTGCTCCAACTGCCGGAATGCACTTTAGCAGGGAACTGATGAAGCGCCTTGAGCTCAAAGGGATCTCTTTCGCTGAACTGACACTGCATGTCGGGCTCGGGAACTTCAGAAAAGTGGATGTGGAAGACCTCTCTAAGCACAAACCCGATTCGGAGCAGATGTTTATTGATGAAGATGCCACTGAAGTGATCAACAAAGCCAAGGTCACAGGCAAAAAGATCTGTGCTGTGGGAACCACCTCCCTGAAAGCACTGGAAACAGCCGTCACCCTTTCAGGTATTGTTAAGCCTTACGATGGATGGACCAATAAATTTATCTTCCCTCCATATGAGTTCACCACTGCTGATGCCATGGTTTCGAACTTCCATCTGCCTCAATCAACCATGATGATGTTGGTGTCAGCTTTTGCCGGTTATGATTTGCTGATGAAGGCTTACAAGGTAGCTGTTGAAGAGAAGTACCGCTTTTTCACATATGGTGATGCTATGCTGATCATCTGATCTATTGAGCTTGTGTAATGAACAGGTATGTAGTGATTGTTGCCGGTGGAGAGGGGAAGCGCATGCAGAGCGGACTTCCCAAGCAGTTTATACCGATTGGCGACAAACCGATTCTGATGCATACCATGACCGCTTTCAGTGAGGCTTTTCGTGACATCCAGATGGTGGTGGTGCTGCCGGAAAAACATATCCGTTTGTGGAAGGATCTCTGTACAGAGTTTGCCTGCTCCCTCCGGCACTCTATTGCGGTCGGTGGTGATACAAGGTTTCAGTCTGTACGCAATGGACTCAAACTCATTTCGGGTGATGGGATTATCGGAGTGCACGATGGCGTTCGCCCGTTTGCCGGCAGACAAACCATTCACACAGCATACCAAACGGCAGCAGAGCACGGAGCCGCTATACCGGTTGTGCTCCTGAATGATTCACTGCGACATGTCAGCAACGGTGAAGCCAAGCCGGTCAACAGGTCCGACTTTCGCCTGGTGCAAACACCTCAATGCTTTCGTGCCGATGTGATCAAAGAGGCATACCTGCAAAAGGAGCAACCCCACTTTACCGACGACGCTACTGTTGTGGAGGCGGCCGGCCACCGCATCGTTCTTACGGAAGGGAACTATGAGAACATAAAAATTACCCGCTCTGCTGACCTGGCTTATGCGGAGGTGCTTACCAAGCGTCGTTTTATGCTTTGATGTTTCTCCCTTTCCATACCGGCTTCCATGCCAGCGAAAGAAGTCCTGCTGCCGTGGTGTACCAGGGGTATAGCAACGAAGAGGGTACATACCACCACATCAGATGGGTCTGCCTGAACAATCGGGTTGTCTTCAGCAGCAGAGGGAAATCAGCCACCATCTTCAAAGAGACCAGGGAGCCTGCCAACAGCCAACCTGTTACCCCGGAAAGCGCCATCAGTGTGGCACCAACCACTGCCAGATTTGCCAACAGCACGGTTGTGGCCACTGCGATGGATGTGCCGTTTTTATACCCTTTGCTTTTTGATGCCCAACGAACCCTCTGCCTGATAAGCCCCCCAAAGGTATCCGGTGGCTTGGTCTCTACTGTGGCTGATGGATGAACCAACCATCTGACCGTGCTGGCACCAAACCGTTTGATAAACTGATGAAGAAGCATTACATCATCACCTGAGCTGAGGTGGAGATGCTTTTCCATTCCTCCGCTCTTGTGGTAGTGTTCTTTTCTGAATCCCATATTGGCTCCGTTACACATAAAGGGCCATCCCCTGCCGGCGGCCCCTGCTGCTGCGCCCACCAGACCATAGAAGTCAAGTACACCCACCGCCTGCATTCCAGTAATATTGCCCTCTAAACGTACCAAGCCAGCTGCAAATGTGCACACAGGATCGGCAAAGGTGTTACGGTAGCTGGCAATCCACCCTTCCGGTGGACGGGTGTCAGCATCGGTTATCAGGATTACACTGTACTTCGAACGACGAATCCCTTCATCCAATGCACTCTTTTTCCCCGAAGGGATGCCTGCCCCCCGGAGCTGAACAACCGTCAACGGATAGTGTGCCCGGAATGAAGAGCACACCGCCGCCGTGTCATCAGTGGAGTGGTCGTCTGCAACAATCACTTCCCATTGCACACCGGCGCCACGCTGACGGTTCAATGCGTCGAGTAACCCGGTAATGGTGTTCGATTCGTTGCGTGCTGCCACCACCACAGAGATACCCGGAAGACTCTCCTCGTGCATTGCATCTTCAACGCAGAACTCACCGGAGCGTGGAATGCCATAGGCGAAATACCACATCATCAAACAATAGAAAAAGAGAACAAACAACGCTATGGCTTCAACAGGGATCATGCAGAGGTATTAAGGGTTGAGTTTCTGAAAACACGCAAGTGGTAAACGAAAAAGGTTCCGAGGGCGGCTGGTATCACCAAGTTGATCAACCACAGTACAGTTGAGGCACTAACAATACCCAATGCCGGATCCTCAATGGCTGGTATGGTAAGAAAATAGAAGCTGAAGAAATAGACCGCTACGGAGCCTCTGATGCCCACCTCAG
>SKPS01000371.1 GCA_007119395.1 Lentimicrobiaceae bacterium | reverse complement strand
GAACCAGGAATGTGGAGTTGCATTTCGCCTTTTCCGGCACCGAAGCACTCAACGCACTCTATGCACTGGAGATGTTTCAGGAGTTGCCTTTTTTACGCAAGGAGTTTTCTCATTTGAGGTCAAGACTTTTAACCATTGAGTGGTCGGTACATGGCCTGACCCACGAAGACCGCCTCGCCATGGACTCTGATCCGGAAGATATGTTAGGAACGAACCAATACAACCTGATTGTGAATCTCCCTTCCGAGATTCTCAGAAAGAGTGTTGAGATGGGCGAAAACACTGTTGAAAGCTCAAGCCGCGGTTTCAGCACCTCAGGCACCTGGAAATCGTTTTATACCCACACAGAGCCGATGAAATACCGGGTGTGGTTACGCCGCTGATCAGATAAACAGCGATCCTATCTGAAATACCAGGAATGAGACAAGCCATGCCAGCCCGGTCGTATACACTACGCTGAATATGGGCCATTTCCATCCCATGGTCTCTTTGCGCATCGCTGCAAGCACACCCACACACGGGAAGTATATCAGTATAAAGAGTATAAAGCTGAAGGCTACCAACGGAGTGATCACAGGTTCTCCCGCCTTGGGGCCGGTCAGGTATACATGGTTTTGCAGCTTCTGGATCAACGATACACTGCCATGTTCGTCCACTTCACCCGCCTCGTATAATACACCCATCGTTCCCACAATCACCTCCTTGGCCATAATACCCGTGAGCAACGCAACACCCATCTTCCAGTCGAACCCCAGAGGAGCGATGGCCGGTTCAATCGCCTTGCCCAACCTGCCTATGTAAGAGCGCTCCTGTAACTCAGCACCTTTACGTGCCGAAAGGTTCTCAGACAGGTCTGCCAGCAACGAATCGCTGATCACAGTGCCCGGTGCAATCAGATTGTCAGGAATAGATTCAACCGGAGCTTCACCCAGCTTCACCATCTCAACCTGTTCAATGGCCTGGTCATAATCCATCGACAAAGTTTTGGTTAAGGGGAAGTAGCCTAAAGCCCAAATGATCACCGATGCGATAAGAATCACACCGGTGATCTTGCGTAAGTATTGCTCGGTTCGATGCCACATATGGCGCACCATGGTTCGCACTGTGGGCATACGGTAGGGGGGGAGCTCCATTACAAATGGCACATCCTGCTTCTTGAAGAAGGTGCGCTGCAGCAACAGGGCGGTCAGTACAGCCATCAGTACGCCGATCAAATAGATGCCGAAGAGGATGGTTCCCTGGTTGGTCTGAAAAAACGCACTGATCAACAATACATATACAGGTAGCCTTGCACTGCACGACATAAACGGGTTGATCAGAATGGTGAGCAAACGATCCCGTTTGCTTTCAATGACACGGGTTGAGAGTATGGCCGGCACGTTGCAACCAAAACCCATCACCAAAGGAATAAACGACTTGCCATGTAGCCCGATCTTGTGCATCGCCTTGTCCATGATCACAACAGCCCGGGCCATGTAACCGGTGTCCTCCATAAAAGAGATGGCCAGATACAATATGATGATGTTTGGCAGAAACACAAGCACGCCACCCATCCCTCCAATCAAGCCGTCGATAAACAGATCCTTCAGCATCCCTTCAGGCATCACGCCGTGAAGGTACCTGCTCAGGCCATCCACACCATCTTCAATCCACCCCATCGGGTACTCACCCACCTTGAAGGTGAGAAAGAAGGTAAGCCACATCAAGGCGACAAAAATGGGAATCCCCCAGATCCGGTGCGTGATGATGTTGTCAACAATGCGACTCTTCCTGACGCGCTCTACCCTGGCCCTGCGGAATGTGACACGCAATGCGCCTTCAATAAAGCCATAACGCGAATCTGTAACCTGTGTCTCAGTGTCTTCAGTATAAAGCTTCTCCAGTTCCTCAATGCCGTCAGATGTCAGCGAAAGAATCTCCTGCCCATTGTGCAACTCCTTCACCCGCAGCATGATCTCTTCATCCTTCTCCAACAGCTTCAATGCAACAAAGCGCGGCGCGATACGCGTTGTGAGGGCAGTGTTTTCAGGATGATTCAGCAGTTCCTGCAACTTACCGATCCACTTCTCCACATCATGACCGTAGTGAATATGGATGTGACGCTGCACAGGGTCCTTGTTTTCATACACTTCGATAATCTTCCTGAAAAGATCCGTTACCCCACGCCCCTTGGATCCAACAGTAGGCACAAACGGAATACCCATCATCGCTCCCAGGGTGTCACCATCCAGCTCGTTGCCGGTCTTCTCCAGTTCATCATACATGTTCAACGCAACCACCGTGCGAACGTCCATGTCTATCAACTGCGTGGTGAGATATAAATTTCGCTCAATGTTCCCAGTGTCAATCACATTCACCACAACATCCGGAACCTTCTCAAGAATGTGCTCCCTCACATAGGTCTCTTCCGGTGAATAGGCCGTTAACGAATAGGTGCCCGGTAAATCAGTCAGATGAAATGTATATCCGTCTAACTTGTACTTCGCCTCCTTGGCCGTAACCGTCACACCACCGTAGTTGCCCACACGCTCTCTGGAGTGCGAAGCGTGATTGAACAAAGTGGTCTTGCCTGAATTGGGATTGCCAACAAAGGCTACGTGAATATGCTTCGCCGGATTTATGCGGCCATTCCTCACCACTCCATCCGAAATCAAACCAGATTGTTGAGTCTCTTTCACAGTCGCAACCGGAGCTTCTTCAACCACCTCAATCAGCTTCGCCTCATCACTACGTAAACTCACTTCATAACCCAACAGATTGTATACCACCGGATCACCCAAGGGGGGCCTGCGAATCTCCTGCACCCGCTTCCCAACTACGAAACCCATCTCGGTTATGCGCTTGCGGAATGCACCACGACCACGCACTTTCACGATATAGGCCACCTTGCCGGGCTCTAGGTCAAATAAGGTCATTATAAAAATGTCTATTTAGATTGGTTATAAATTAAACTCACGGCAAAATTACTCTTTTTATCAAGAAACCCAAACAAACAACTCACTTTAGCAAGGTTCTTGCAGGGTTCTACTGAATTTCATATTTTTGCAACTTCATTTACGCATCTTATTTGATTTGTGATTTTTATATGTTAGAAATTGGTCGGTATATTTCCTTCATCT
>SKPS01000361.1 GCA_007119395.1 Lentimicrobiaceae bacterium | reverse complement strand
AGTTCACTCATCCAGATATCCTTGCCACCATATCCTCCCCTTCTGTCACTGACAAACCAAACCCTGGTGCTGTCGGGCGAGAAAGCGATCCACGAGTCGTTGCTTCTGCTTCTGAGCCTTCGGGGGAGCTTGCTCTGTCTTCGCCATCGCTGTCCATCACCTGTGATCAGAAAGAGATTCCCGTTGGGGTCACCACGCCGGATGTACACCTCCGACTGGTCAGAAGAGACAGCCACCACCGATTCATGGTCGTCGGTATTGATACCTCTTCCGGCATTGATGGGATCAGACCAGATCTCACCGATCTTTTCGAGATAGTAGATGTCTTCAAAATGCATGTTATTTTTATCGGTTTTACCACCGGTGCTTCCGGGTCTCCTGGAGGTAAACCACAATCTTTGGCCGCCGGGTACAGGCACCGGGCCATATTCCGGATAAGAAGAGTTGATACGGTTCCCGGGATTTGTCACCTCTGCCTGCGCTGTGGTATACTTCATGGTAACCAGGCTGTCGGCAGTGTTTACCTGCTGCATATACTTTTCATAGGTATCATTCCATCTCCGGGCTTGGCGAGGTCTGAGTGAAGCATGGTAGTGTGTGTAAAACTGACGTGCTTCCCCGAAACGGTGGTGCAGGTGCATCACTTTTGCCAACATCAGCGGGAGCTCAGGGCTTACAGCGGAATCGAGCTTCCATGCTTTGTAAAGATAAGGGAGTGCATCGGGTGTATGGTCACCATGAAAAATCAGCTCTCCCAGGTGCCAGTTCAGCACACTGTTGTTCGGGTTGAACTGATGGGCCGTTCTCATTAAATCCAGCGCCTCCTGGTAGCGGTGTGGCCCACGTGAAGCAAGCCGCATACCCTTGTTCTTGGCCTTTCTGGCCTTACGGAACTCCCTCCGTTGCTCGGGAAATTCACTGCGATGAAAGGGTACATCCTGCGCCTCAGCAACAGAAAACGATACAACAAAAAGAATCAGTAACGCATAGGTTTTCATAAGCAATATACAATTTTAACCCCGCTACATTACTCCCGGTTTACCCTGACGATTTGCTCTGCCATTTTTACATGGCGACGTCTGTGGACCACCCAATGTTGCTTAGACAATCCAAAGCAAAAAACCTTGCAGTGTGATGTGTATTCTTCAGCATTTTTTTGTTGGAAATCATTAGCACCTGGACAAAACAAGGTTGTTGCGATAGCAAACCTCTTCATCTGTTTTGGTTCAGGGCTTGGGGAGTTCATGCGTGGGGATCGTGGTTGTTTATTAAGATTTCGGGTGTAAAGATCTGAAAAAAAAGGAAGCCGGGGTTTGTTTCCCCGGCTTCCGATTTCAACATGTGGCACAATCCACAGAAAAACTTCTACAATTACTTATTGAAATCCATTGCAGCAAGTCTTTCATAGCTGGCATATCTCCACTTAGCGTTCTCTTCAGCCGCTTCGAACAGTTCGATGGCTGTTTGCGGGAACGATTGTTTGAGAGAGACATAACGTACCTCTGAGTTGAGGAAGTCCTGGAATTTATCCCATTGTGGCGGTTTTGAGTCGAGTTGGAAGGGGTTTTTTCCTTCGGCTTCGAGTGCCGGGTTGTACCTGTAGAGGTGCCAGTATCCTGCCTTCACGGCCAGGTCTGATTGCTCCTGAGTTTTCCCCATACCACCACGGAGGCCGTGGTTAATACATGGTGAATAGGCAATGATGACCGATGGCCCTTTGTAGGCTTCCGCCTCTTTGAGGGCTTTGAAGAACTGGTTGTGGTTTGCGCCCATGGCTACCTGAGCAACATACACATAGCCGTAAGTCATGGCCATGGCGCCCAGGTCCTTCTTACGGATCCGTTTACCACTGGCAGCAAACTTGGCCACCGCCCCAACGGGGGTCGCCTTGGATGACTGGCCACCGGTATTCGAATAGACTTCGGTATCCATCACCAGCATATTGATATCAGCACCACTGGCGATCACATGATCCAGTCCACCGAAACCGATATCGTATGCCCATCCATCACCACCAAAGACCCATACAGACTTTTTCACAAAGTACTGCTTCAACTCAAGCATCTCTTTGGCAAGAGGGTGTGATTCGTTTTCAAGGAGCGCGATGACTTTTTCGGAAGCACCCTTGGAAGCCTCACCATCATACATGGCATCAATCCATCCCTGCATTGCTTCCTTGGTTTCAGGCGCTACTGAATCGTTCATCAGTTGTTGCATTCTCCCTTTGATTCTTTCGCGCATAGTCTCTGTACCCAGCACCATACCGTATCCAAATTCGGCATTGTCTTCGAAGAGAGAGTTTGCCCAGGCCGGACCATGCCCTTTTTCGTTTTCACTGTAAGGTGTTGAAGGAGCACTTCCACCATAGATGGAAGAGCATCCGGTTGCATTGGCAATCATCATGCGGTCTCCGTAGAGCTGGGTGATGAGTTTGATGTAGGGTGTTTCACCGCAACCAAGGCATGCACCGCTAAACTCGAACAATGGTTGAGCGAACTGACTGTTTTTCACGCTTTTGAACACATCAACGGGGGTTTTGTACCCCACTTTTTCGTGCATATATTGGAACCGCTCAATTTCTGCCTCCTGGGTACCGAGTAATTTCATTTCCAGGGCTTTCTTCGGAGATGGGCAAATATCGGCACAGTTTCCACAACCGGTACAATCGAGTGGGCTTAGCTGAATTCTGAACTCATGCCCTTCGAAGGCAGCACCTTTGGTGGCGATGGTAACGGTACCATCCGGAGCCGCTTGTTTCTCTTCGGGTGTAAGGAGGAAGGGTCTGATCGCAGCGTGAGGGCATACATAGGCACATTGGTTACACTGGATACAGTTATCGGGAATCCATTCGGGAACGTGCACAGCGATACCCCTCTTTTCAAAACGGGTAGTACCTGCCGGGAAGGTGCCATCTTCCCTGTCAAGGAATGCACTCACCGGTAAATCGTCACCCTTCATCGCGTTGATAGGCATCATCACATCCCTGATAAATTCAGGCAGAGATGCGTCTGGTGTTGCAGGCTTCACGTCAATGGCAGACCATTCGGCAGGAATTTCCACCCTGATGGGCTCCCCTCCACGGTCTACCGCCTCGTTGTTCATGTTCACGATGTCTTTCCCTT
>SKPS01000303.1 GCA_007119395.1 Lentimicrobiaceae bacterium | reverse complement strand
GGCGGTGGCGGCGGATACCAGGGTGGCGGGTACTAAACCCCCTCCGGTAAACCGGCATGCAACAACCAGATAGACTGTTAGGGGTTGTCTTTTACAGACAACCCCTTTTGTTTATTGTACCATTGACTGAATTGATCCCTGGTCACACCTGAACAATTCTTCGTTGGTTGTTGTTGTGGATAAGGAATCACATTTTTCCCTACTTTTACTCTTTGAAAGAAACGTAATAACCATTTAGTATGAACTTACATGAGTACCAGGCCAAAACGTTGTTAAGCCGATATGGGGTCACCATCCCTGCGGGCATCTTATGTCACACCTCTGAAGAGGCGAAGGAAGCTGCTTTGCAAATTGCTGAAAAGACCGGTAGTACCCGTTTTGCAGTGAAGGCACAAATTCATGCCGGAGGCAGGGGCAAAGGGGGAGGAGTGAAGATCGCCAAAGGGGTGGAGGAGGTGAAGCAATTTGCCAATGATATTCTCGGAATGATGTTGGTGACACCGCAAACCGGTGCCGATGGAAAACTGGTTCGGAAGATCTATGTTGAACAAAACATCTACTATGCCGGCGAGGAGGAGCCACAAGAGCTGTACGTCTCTATGCTGCTCAACCGAAAAAGTGGTCGTGTGATGGTTATGTACAGCCCGAGAGGGGGGATGGATATTGAAAAAGTAGCAGAGGAGACACCCGATGCCATCTTTACCGAGGAGATAGACCCCGCTACCGGCTTGTTGCCTTTCCAGGCAAGAAGGATCGCCTTTAACCTTGGAATGAAAGGCAACGCTTTGTCCAATATGGTGAAAATGATGCACGCCCTGTCAAAAGCGTATCAGGAAACTGATGCTGCATTGGTTGAGATCAACCCTATGTTCAAAGCTGCTGATGGAAAAATCTTTGCAGCCGATGCCAAAATGACGGTTGATAACAGTGCCCTTTTTCGCCATGCCGATATCCTTGATATGCGTGATACCGACGAAGAGGATCCGATGGAACTGGAAGCGGATTCCCACAAGCTGAACTTTATCAAGCTGGATGGAAATGTGGGGTGTATGGTCAATGGTGCAGGTCTTGCGATGGCTACCATGGACATGATCAAACAGAGTGGCGCCTCTCCGGCCAACTTTCTCGATGTTGGGGGCTCAGCCGATGCCGCACGCGTAGAAAAAGCATTTCGCATCATCCTTAAAGACAAAGGGATCAAAGCCATTCTGATCAATATTTTCGGTGGAATTGTACGCTGCGACAGGGTCGCCAATGGAATTGTGGAAGCTTTCAGAAGCATTGGCAACATTGAAGTACCGGTGATCGTCAGGCTGCAAGGCACCAATGCCAAAGAGGCGAAAGAGATTATTGATAATTCAGGTATGAAAGTGTCGTCGGCCATCAGGCTCGAAGAGGCAGCAAAGCTGGTGGCGGAAGCTGTTAACGCTTAATATACAAGCTATAACCTTATTGCAGGTCTGGATGACGGGTACAGCAATCAGTCGAGCTGCTCAAACACACTGTTTTTGCTAATGTATTCCGGAATAAATTTCTTCAGGAGCTTAACAGCTTCCGAAGGATTAGATTGTTGCGCCATCTCCTGAAGCTGCTGCATCATCAGAGAGACCTCTTCGTAAGCGTATTCTCGCACCAGTGCAGCTAAAATATGGGGGTTGCCTGTGTGGATGGTGTTCTCTTCGTCACTCAACAACTCCTCAAACAGTTTCTCACCGGGTCGTAACCCTGTGTACACAATCTGGATGTCGGTTCCAGGACTGAACCCTGAGAGTTTGATCATCTTTTCAGCAACCTCTTTAATACTCAGCCGCTCACCCATATTGAACAAGAAGATCTCTCCGCCATTGCCCATGGAAGCAGCTTCCAGTACCAGTCTGGCAGCCTCAGGAATGGTCATAAAATAACGTGTTACCTTGGGATGGGTCACGGTAACCGGGCCACCCTCCTCAATCTGTTTCCGGAATAGATTGAGCACTGAACCATTTGAGCCCAGCACATTTCCAAAACGTGTGGTGATAAATTGTGTTTCAGTGTGGCTGTTCAGGGTTTGCGTATAAATCTCGGCCATCCGTTTCGACGCTCCCATTACGCTGGTTGGGTTCACTGCTTTATCAGTAGATACCATTATAAAGCGCTCAACATGGAACTGTGCAGCCAAATCAGCCATCACCTGGGTCCCCATCACATTGGTTGCGATCGCCTCTCTGGGGTTGTGTTCCATCATGGGCACATGCTTGTATGCGGCAGCGTGAAATACTATGTTCGGCTTACGCTTCTCAAACACTTCACGCATAACCGACTCACGTGTGATATCGCACAAATGGGAGTGAATATTACAATCCATATCCATTCCTTGCAGCTCCAGCAGCACTTCATACAAAGGTGTTTCAGCCTGATCGAGCAGAATCACCGAAGCCGGGTTGAATTTCACAATCTGTCGTACCAGCTCACTGCCTATGGAACCGGCGGCTCCGGTAACCATAATGTGTTTACCCTTTAAATCACTGGATATCTTGCCGGTGTTGATCACAATCTCATCCCTCCCTAAGAGGTCTTCAAAACGCACCTTTTGCAACTGCCTGGCACTCAGGTTTCCATCGATCCATACCGATACAGGAGGCACACTCAAGACCCGAACATTGCACCTTAAACACACCTCTACGATTTCACTTTTTCGTTGCGGCTTTATGGTGGGTACGGCCAGTACCAACTGGTCCACAGGGTTTGAAGTCAACACCTCTTCCAGTCTGTGAAACGGATAAATGATGGCGTTGTCTAGCTTCTTCCTGACCTTCGATGGGTTGTCGTCGAAGAAGGCGATCACTTTCATCTTTTGGCTGGAGTCACGTTCAATGGCCCGTTTGGCCATCAGCCCGGTGTCACCGGCACCAAAGATCACCACCGATGATCGTTCACGAGAAGGGTTGTTCAACTCGAGAAACGCCACCTTGATCAACATTCGGTAGGTGGTCATTGCCAGGGTGAGGATGAAGAAGTCGATAATCACAATATTGAACGGAATCAGGTGCGGCAACCCCCATACATTATTCAACAACAAGTTGGTGATAGCGAAGACAAGGCTGCCGGCAAAGTTCACGAGGAAAATCCTTACCAGATCCTGGGTGC
>SKPS01000002.1 GCA_007119395.1 Lentimicrobiaceae bacterium | reverse complement strand
TGTATAACAGTCCGACACCCGACCAACCGGGAGGTGGTACGGTTGACTGGACGAACCCCTGGGGTGAATACAAGTATGTGGATGACATTGAGATGCGCGAAGATGGAGGAACACCCGGTTTTCTGCAGGCGATGAAGATTGCCATGGCCATCGAACTGAAAAACCTCATGGGTACACAAAAGATGCAGCAACGGGAAGCTGAAATGCTACCTGTAATATTTAACAGGCTGCGAAGTACACCCGGAGTGCGTATCCTCGCCGACGAACAGGAGGAGAGGCTCGGTTCTGTCTCTTTCTTTGTTGAAGGGTTGCATTACAATCTGTTGGTCAGACTCCTTAACGACCTGTATGGCGTTCAGGTAAGGGGTGGATGTGCCTGCGCCGGAACCTATGGCCACTACCTGCTCGATGTATCGCATGAAAAATCGAAAGGCATCACAGATAAAATCACCCACGGAGACCTGTCGGAAAAACCGGGTTGGGTCCGGATGTCGATTCACCCCACCATGACTGATGCAGAAATTATCTACATCATGGATGCCATCGAAGAGGTAGCCAGAAACTTCCGTAAATACAGCAAGCATTATCAGTACAACCGATATCGTAACGAGTTTTTCCATGTCAACCCCTCTACTCGTCATGAGGAGATGATTGCGATGTGGTTTAATATCTCAGGATGAATCAGGGCAAAATATGACAGAGCGTTCACACATCATGGCGCATTTTCTATTGTTGCTGGCCATGGCTTTCTGGGGGATGACCTTTGTATGGACAAAGATCGTACTGGAAGCATTTCAACCGGTCACGATTCTGCTGATCCGGCTCTCCATCTCGTCGTTGTTGCTTTGGGGATTTATGTTGATGTATCATAAGATTCAGTATGTAGCGGGGCGGGACCTTCGGCTGTTTGCCTTATCAGCACTTTTCCAGCCTTTTATCTATTTCATTGGCGAGACCTACGGAGTCAGTTACGTCTCTTCAACCCTCAGTGCCATTATCATTTCAACCATCCCTGTTTTTATGCCGCTGGGGTCCTGGATCTCTTTCCGGGAGCCATTGGGAATAAGAAATCTGGCTGGTTTTCTTTTCGCTTTTGCGGGTGTGGTGTTAATGGTTTCGGGTGAAGAGGCATCTGGCACCACCTCATTACGGGGGGTACTCTTTCTGGCCACCGCCGTTGGAGCCGCCGTTGTGAATGCCATTATCGTGAAACGCCTCACCCTGAAATACAACTCTGTGATGATTGTCTCAATGCAAAACAGTTTTGGCATCCTCTATTTTATTCCGCTGTTCCTGCTCCTTGATCTCCCTTCATTGGATCTGGCAGCAGGTGACTACCGAACCTGGAGAAACCTGCTCGCCCTTGCATTGTTCGGATCCACACTGGCTTTTCTGTTCTTCACCCATTCCATTCGCCACCTGGGAATAAACCGCACAGGCATCTTCTCAAACCTGATCCCGGTGTTCACCGCACTGTTTGCTTTTCTCTTTCTGGGTGAAGGATTCCCTCTGATAAAAATAGCCGGAATGGTTGTCGTGCTGACAGGTATTGTGGTTGTGGCGATGCGAAAAGTGACCCATCCTTTACATTGAGTAGAAAAACTGTTTTGTCTGTTTTAAATAAATCGTATTTTTGCAGTCGAAATGACGGCGAGGTAGCTCAGTTGGTTAGAGCGTCGGATTCATAACCCGGAGGTCACGAGTTCAATTCTCGTCCTCGCTACAAAAAGCCTGTTAATCTGTTGATTAGCAGGCTTTTGTGCATATGGAAGTTACCTCAGTATCAAAACCCTTTTTACCAGGGAGTTATTGCTATTGGTGATACGTAAAAGGTGCACACCCTCAGGTACTCCTGATATGTTTATTTCTGTTGCACCGGATCCGGTCGGGGTGATCTCTTGCTGCAGCAAGACCCGCCCATCAATATGGATGATGGAGAGCTGGTATTTACCGATATTCTGGCTGGGGCTTTTCAACAGGAGGGTCTGGTTGGCCGGGATGGGCCAGATGCGCCAATCTGCATGGCTCAACTCATGTATCCCTGTGTTGATCAACGTTGTATCAGACGGAAGTGAAACACAACCATTGAGGGTCACAATCACATAATAGCTGCCATTGGCTCCGGGAGTAAAGGTGTTTTCTGTAGCACCATAAATGGCTCCGTGTTGGTCATACCATTGGTTTCCTGTAAAGGCTGACGAAACCAGCAGGCTGTCAAACCGTGTCACCATTGGTTGATCAGGGATTGGGTGTACCACGATCCAACCTGAAAGGGTGTCACTGTTACCGGAGGCATTTGATTTCCAGCATTGGATCAAGCCTGATTGGCTCACACCGGAAAGGTCAACCGTTATGTGATGTGTTCCCAAACCGCTGGTGACTACCGCCCCATTGGGCAACTCCCAATGAAACCATTCAGTCAGGGGATCAGGTGCCACAGAGAACGATGCCGTGTCGGTGCCGAAACAGATCTCCTTCATTCCAAGTATTGTGTCAGGAGCTGACGGAGGTATGGTATCAAACCCAAAGGGTTGGGTATAGGTTCTGCCCATATCGTTGATCAACACAGCCCTGACATAGGATCCGGGAAAGCCGTTGTAGGAAAAGGTGGAACCGGTATCAACGATCGCCGGGGTTCGTCCGCTTCCAACTCCATCGATCCCGCTGATCCATTCAACAGAGGTGTAATACTTTCCATGCAACCGGATCTCCCTTCCGGGTACATCCACAACAATGCTGTCGATCACAGGAGCCAGGGGTGTACCGTCACCATCCGGTTCCCAGACAAAATACATGGCACCTGTCTCCATTGAGTGTTTCAATTCGTTAAGATCCAGAGAAGGCATCACCAGTATATTGTAATTCCTGAAGAGCTGTGAAGCGACATGCATGTCGTCGTTTGAGTAGCCCCATACGGGTCTGTGGGGCATCATCCTTATCAGCAGCTCATCCCAAAGCACTACATCATAGGGGTGTCGATTCCCCTGGTTGTACACCTCCAGGCCGGTAAGGACAGGGTAATCGTTAAAAAGGTTCATATACCAGTCAGGTGAGTACACATCGTTGGGTGCATAGGATGAATCAATTGACCAGTAGCTGCCCGGATGAAACAGGATTCCGAGCCCATC
>SKPS01000061.1 GCA_007119395.1 Lentimicrobiaceae bacterium | reverse complement strand
TGGTTATCCAAAAAACCGCTACCTTTGAAAAATGGAAAACTTTGTTGTATCAGCCCGTAAATACAGGCCGTCCACGTTTGGTACAGTGGTCGGACAGCCCACGATCGTACAAACACTAAAGAATGCTATCAGGAGCAATACCCTCGCGCAGGCCTTTCTGTTTACAGGCCCCCGTGGAATTGGTAAAACCACCTGCGCCAGAATTCTGGCTAAGACCATAAATTGCCTTAACCTGCAGGAAGACACAGAGCCGTGCAATGAATGCTCGTCATGCGTTTCTTTCAACCAATTGGCATCGTTCAATATTCAGGAGCTGGATGCTGCATCCAACAACTCAGTGGAGGATATTCGTACACTGATTGAGCAAGTTCGGATTCCTCCCCAGGCAGGTAAATACAAAGTGTATATCATCGATGAGGTGCACATGTTGTCGCAACAGGCATTCAATGCTTTCCTGAAAACCCTTGAAGAGCCTCCTGCCTACGCAAAGTTTATCCTCGCAACAACTGAACGACATAAGATTTTGCCTACCATCCTCTCGCGTTGCCAAATCTACGATTTCAAGCGAATTACCGTAATGGACATCGCCTCCCACCTGACATGGGTAGCCCAACAGGAGGGAATCACTGCTGAGGAGGAAGCACTCCATGTTATCGCCCAGAAGGCGGATGGTGCCATGAGGGATGCCCTTTCGATCTTTGACCAGATTGTGAGCTTTTCAGGGAAAGAGATCAGCTATGCGAATGTGATCAGTAACCTGAACCTGCTCGATTATGAATACTATTTCCGGGTAATGGATGGTGTTGCTTCAAACCAGATCTCGTCAGTGCTGCTGATCCTTGACGAGGTGCTCGACAAAGGGTTTGACGGGCACCATTTTGTCAACGGACTGGGAGATCATTTGCGCAATCTTTTGTTGAGCAAAGATGTAGCAGTAGCAGGGTTGCTGGAGGTGAGCGACAACGTACGAGCCAGATATACAGGGCAATCCGCCATGTTTGACCTGTCCTACCTTGTGAAGGCACTGGATGTGGTAACCAAAGGGGATCTGAACTACCGTTTAGTAACCAATAAGCGGTTACATCTGGAGCTCATCCTGATGCAGATGTGTGAGACCCATCGACATCTTGAAGAAAAAAAAAAGGGTGATGTAGATGTTTCTGTTTCGGGGCTTCGTGTGACGGACAGCGGTGTCAAGGCGGGTGCTCAGGGTGTTGTTTCATCTGCAGCGCAACCACCCGATCCCACGCGTCCCCCCGCCACGCCACCGGCCACTCCAACGCCGCAACCACCGAATCCTACGCGTCCCACTACACCGCCGGGCACTCCAACACCGCAACCACCCGACCCCTCGCGTCCCGCCACGCCGCCGGGTACTCCAACGCCGCAACCACCCGACCCTGCGCCTCCTACCACGCCACCGGGTACTCCTACACCGCAACCACCCGACCCCGCGCCTCCTACTACGCCGCCAGGGACTCCTACACCACAACCACCCGATCCCACCAAGCCCACTGCACCTCCGGTAGTTCCCACCCCTCAGCCAGGAGAGCCCTCAACACCAACGCGCCCAACCCCACCTACCGAACCGTCTCGCGCTGGAACCACCCATGCCACAACACCAACAACGGGCAACGGTGCCGGTGCGGCACGCCTCAGCATCAAAGGGTTGATGGAAGAGGGTGCACCCGCCACCGCAGAAGAGGAAGAGGAGGATGACTCAACTCCACCCGAAGGGGAAACACTCACCCCTCTCATCCAGGAAACAGTGCAGGCACTGGTGAATCAATATGCTGCTAACGTAGCCGATGCCTCGCCATCATTCTCTACAGCTATCACCGCTGCACCCATTGCCGTGACAGACAGCAACGCCATCGTCATCACCTTTGCCAACCGCATCGCAATGGACCGCAACCACCTTAAAGAGTTGAAATCCTTCCTGCGTCAACAGATTACCCATACCTGGTTCCGGATTGAAGCCATCGTGGATGAAGTCTCAACACCTGTTAAGCGGATCCTCTCACCGCGTGATAAAATGAACCAGATGGTGGAGCAAAATCCGGAAATGAGAGACTTTATTACCAAACTGGGACTAGAACCCGAAGAGTAAACACCCCCGGATTATGCGATTTCTGGTTACATTTGCCGCAAAAAAACAGATCAAGTCACTCCGGGAACAGGAGCGACCAGAATGACCCATTATGAGAAAAGCTGTGGTTCGACTTATTTTGCGATTGGCCGGTTGGAAATCAGCGGTAAAACCGGGTGTGATGCCTGAAAGGTGTGTGCTTATTGTGGCACCTCACACCAGCTTTTGGGATTTTGTCTGGGGATGGTGCTTTATGCAAGAATATGGACTGAAAGTGAAGTTCCTGATCAAACAAGAGGTGTTCTTCTTCCCGCTGGGGTTGCTGTTGAAATGGCTCGGCGGGATTCCCGTTGACCGCAGAAGAGGCAATAACATGGTACAGCAAGTGGTGGATGCATATCAGAAACATCAAAAGCTATGTGTTGTGATTACACCGGAAGGTACACGCAAGCCCACCAGAAACTGGAAAAAGGGCTTCCATCACATTGCGCGGCAGGCAAATGTCCCTGTTGCCGTAGGCTATGTCGATTATGCTACCAAAACCTACGGTTTGCCTCTGGTCTTTGCGCCATCTGATGACTTTGCGAAGGATATGCAAGACGTTGTGGAAGTGTATCAAAACAGAAAAGGGAAATACCCTGAAATGTTCCTGCTGCCACATGTCGTGGAAAAGGGCCGCAGACAGGGCTGATCAGTACTCCAGGATCTCCTTAAGGTTCTTAAGCCCGTCTGACAAATCATCCCCGAGAACCTTTTCCATAGGAAAGGTCAATAAAAAGATGTTCATCGGATAACTGAAACGACCGTCGATTCGCCAGCTTACCCGCGTTGAACCGGAGCCGGCAGCCTCTGTCGTAAAACTCACCTCAGAAGAGCTTCTGAATGGTTTGAAAAATCGCAACTGATAATTTATACGATTGCCCGGGATTATCTCTGTGATCTCTTGCTCGCCTTTCCCAATATTGCGATCATCACTCTCCCAAGCCAAAACAAACCCTACCGTTCCATCGGTACCGCTGTAATCATATTGAGCTGATGGGTCTGATTGCCCCCAAACAGCAAATTCACGCTGGTTGCGCAATATTAAAAGATAATCAAATACCTCCTCATTAGACCTGTTAATGAGTATAGAACGCTCTACAGAATATTCTTTAGGGACAAACAGAGCCGCAATAAACGGCAGTGCAACAAGCACCAAAAGGGCAATCCCCAAACCCCGAATCGTTTTTTTCATGGTCTATGGTATGTTTCTGATTTCTCAGTTGTTATTTATTGTGTTGTCAATGCCCTTCACCAACACTCGTTTCTGTCATTTCAACCAACGGGGTATGTCAACATCTCTCTTTGTATGTAACACGTAGGTTTTCAGTCTTTGGTTAATCCCTACAAAACTCTTCTCGAATCTAAAACCAATATGTCAGATAATCACAACACAAAAATACAGAAAAAATCTATGCGACACAAGTTTGAGCAAATTTTTATATATTGTGCCTCAAATAGTATCAACACATTGTAACGAGCATTGTGTTGACGGAGTGTAGGGGCGTGATGGAGTCTTCGTTTAGTTGTTTTTGCCCGGGAAGTGGAAACAATGAGTGTGATTCAAGCAATGAATAAATTAAGCTTGAGTGTGCTTAGGAGGAGGCCTTAATCTGAGATATAGTGGAGATACATTGCTTACAAAAAATGAAAAATATGATGTTTAGCAGGAGTGGTTACCGTGGAGTCTTTTTTATTGCGATCATTTGTGTTTTGAGCTGCACGTCTGCATCTCAGACAGAGGAGAGGCTTGAGGGCTATGCTGCTCTTTGTGCCAGGGGGGTTGCTTTTGAGGATGCATCGGATTTGGATTCGCTGATAGCTTTGTGCAGTGGATCCCGTTTGGTTTTGCTGGGGGAGTCAACCCATGGTACATCAGAGTATTATCGATGGCGTGCTGAGATATCGAAGCGTTTGGTTGTGGAGCAGGGGTTCCGGTTTATAGCGGTGGAAGCTGATTGGATGCCCATGTACAGGTTAAATTTATATGTGAAGTGGCTTTTGGATGAAGAGGGTGTTACGGCAGCTTCCATATTAAGAGGTTTTTCACGATGGCCGGAATGGATGTGGGGCAACACAGAGGTGGAGGCATTGGCTGAGTGGCTTCGGGAGCACAATCGGCTGTTGCCTGTGGATGAGAGGGTTGGTATCTACGGGATGGATGTATACGGTCAGTGGGAGGCAATGGATGAGGTGCTTGCTGTGGTTTCAGCGTTGATTCCTGATGAGGAGGCCAAGGTTCGGGAGCATTACGGTTGCTTTACCCGTTTTGGGCGTGATGAATGGCGGTACGCACAAGCTGTAACCCAAGGGCTGGCATCATGTGACCACAGGCTCCATGAGGTGGTTCATCTTTTGAAATCCCGATGGGAGGCTGCCGAATCAGAAGAGGAGGAACGACTGCTGTTTCACGGCATGCAGAGTGCTAAAGTAGTGTTGAATGCTGAAGATTTTTACCGTTTATCGGCACAAGGCGACAACAATGGCTCCTGGAACAGCAGGGCGACACACATGCACCACACAACAGGCAGATTGCTGAAACGCTATGGCGAAGAAGCGCGTGGTATTGTGTGGGCCCACAATACGCACATTGGTGATGCGCGTGCCACCAGCATGGCCGTTGAAGGCAGGGTAAACATCGGACAGCTGAGCCGTGAACTGTACGGCGAATCCTCTATTACCGGTATTGGCTTTACAACTTATACAGGCAGAGTGAATGCCGGAAGCCGCTGGGGAGCTCCCATGAGCATCATGGATATTCCCCGCGCAGCAGAAGGTAGCCTGGAATATCTGCTGAACAAATGTGGTTTGCAACAGTTTTTTGTGGTCTTCGACCAGGAACTTGAAAACGATGAAGTGCTGAACAACCAGATCGGGCACCGTGCAATTGGCGTGGTATATAATCCGGCCACCGAGAGAAGGTTTAACTATGTGCCCACCGTGCTGACCCAAAGGTATGATGCCTTGGTGTTTTTTCATGCCACCAAAGAGCTGGAGCCGGTCAAGTGATCTGGTAATTGAGAAAAATCCCCAAATGAAAAAGCCATCGTATAACAACGATGGCTTTTTTATTGGTGGGAGCTACTGGATTCGAACCAGTGACCCCCTGCTTGTAAGGCAGGTGCTCTGAACCAGCTGAGCTAAGCTCCCATACTTATTTAAAGAACCGGGCTGCAAAAGTACACCATTTTTTCAATCTGCAAAAAAAAACGCACCACTTTTCTTCCTTTCATGGTGAAGGATGGGGGAAAGCGTTGAGTAAACGCTTATTATATCACTTCCCTATTCCAACTCGAAGCCCCAGGGAGATACTTGGCAATACGAAAGAGTAATTGCCAGGCAGATTGTCGGGGGTGCCTTGTAGGAGATCCGCATTCAGTTTGCGTGTTGAATAGTACCTTCGGAGCCCCAGTCCGGTGTATGCGTCGACATAGATACCAGTCGATTCCGACGATAAAAATTGCACCCCATATTTGAAATGAAATGCCATCTGATTGCGATATTGGGTACTGGGAAGGAACTGGGTGAAGTTACCACTGTTCATACGAAACCACCCCTCCTGATGCAGTTGAACAGACCGGAACATCAGCTCAAACGTCAGGTAGGGCTGCCTGTTAGGACTCCTGCGCTGAGAGTCGTCAAATAAGTAGTACCTCACTTCATTTTTGAATTTGTACCCGTGCCCCATCTCTCCCCGCTCAAATATCCCATCGATTCCCAGTGGTGGCATCCATGCCAATTCGTGCTGAATCGACATAACAGGGTTCACCCTGTATTCAAACGCAAACTGAAAGGCTGGGTGTGGAATCTCAAACAATGCGAGCGGAGAAAACTTCACAACCCATGCAGGTGCTCTGAACTCTGGTGCTTTCAGTGTGTCGGCCTGTGCATTGGGCGTGAAAGCCATGCCACAAAAAGTCAACACCATTACGATGATAAACCGTTGCTTGTTTTTCATCATGGAACAATAATGGTTGAGAGCAATACCAGATTGCTCAGGTCGGAATAGTCGTATTGATAGATCCCTCCGGGCCCGGTCACCAGCAGGATGCCGTTGTGAGGTATCACATCGTAGGATTTGATGTCAGGGAAGAAATGCAATGTGTCGAGGACATGAGGATTGCTCACATTATACACTCCCAGTCCGTAATCTCCATGACACAGGAACAGCGTTCCCTGATCGATGCCGAGCCCCCATGGCTCCGGAACAGGATGGGACCGAATCAGTGTTGGATTGGAGATATTGGATATGTCGATGATATCAAGCTGATTGGCAGTTAAGCCGATACGGCAATCACCACCGCTTCGTAGTGTGACATAGGCTGTGTTTCCCTCTGCCACAACGGGGTCACAAGCCAGCACATGTGCAAACTCTGAAACATAGGTGGGCGAAGCGCAGTTTTCAAGGCTGTAGATAAACATCCCGGTAGAGGATCCTATCAGCAGGTATTGGCCAAACGGGAAGATGGTCTCAATGCCAAAACCCACTTCAATAGTACCAACCGGGGTAGGCTGTGCCGGATTCGCCAGACTGAATACATGGAGGTCATTGTGATCAACAACATAAAGATGATCACAGGCAATGGTAAATCTGGCCATGGATCCACCTTGGCCACTGCCGGGACCTTTCATGCCTCCGTCGCTGAAAGACTCTTTAAGGCAGCCGGCCAGAATAAACATCGCGGCTGCCAAAAGCAGTAAGCTGTATCGTTTGCGTGCTATCTGTAACATTTCGGATTGTTTAAAGTGGTGAATACCCAGTCAATGACAACACCTCTGGTCGTGTCAACACATTCGAAATACTGATTCCGGGCTTGCTCGGGGAAGAGCTGAAGCCCCTGTGGTAAGGCCCCCTGAATCCTGTGTTCGTATTGAATGTTCAAAGGATCGGTGATGTCAAAAACCACTAAATCGTTTACATTGTCAGCATACAGCATGCCTGCATTAACCGCTACATCATGGCATCCGGGCACCTTCAGGAATGCAATAGGCGTTGGGTTGGTTGGATCCTGGTTGTTGATTACATGGATGCCCTGCAAACGATCAACCACAAACAACAGCCCATAGTAAATGTAAATCTTTCCCGGCTTCAACAGCGCTTCAGGGGCTGAAACCGACACAGTGTAAGCCTGCGCTTCAGGCATATAAACAGGCTTGAACCCCATCACCTCTCCTGGTGGTGATGAGGGCATGCCCCAGCCATCGTCCCGGGGTGTACATCCGGCCACAATGACCAACATCATCAGGGCTACAACGGCCCCCCTCCAAACTGTTCTTTTCATATTATCCATTCGAATTTGTTGTTGTTCCGTACAGCAGGAAAGGCCAACGCTTCTCTTAACCTCCGCTCACCAAATGCAGCACCGTTACTTCATCCCCGTCGCGTATAACCGCTTCATCGTAACTGTCACGCTTGATCAGCTTTCCATTGATCTTTACCACCAACAGTTTAAAGGTGAAGTTCTTGTGATTCAACAGCTCCTGAACGGTCATCGAGTCAACGTCGATGCTCTCCTGCCTGTTATTAAGAATGATGTTTATCATACCTGAAAGGTTGCTTTAAAGGTTAAACTTTTTTTCTCATGAGAATCTCCATCACAAAATTGGCCTGCATAGAGGCTACGATTCCAACCCGTGGAGCCAGAGGCGGCACATCCGGTGAGACCTCCGTTTGCTGATCACCACACACATATAGGTTGCCATATTGCTCGCAACGTATCAGGTGGTTGTTTCCCCAACCGGCCATACCCGAACCACTGATCAATGGCGTGTCAGGCAACAAAAGCGACATTGACTCAATCAACATCACTTTCTGGTCGGCCCGGTCAAACGCCTCCACCACCACGTCGCAACCCCCAAACAGCTCCGCTACATTGTCAGATTTGATCGTTGTGTTGTGGGAGGTGATTCGTACTGTTGGGTCTATTAATGAAATGTTATGCTGAAGCGCTTCTGTTTTGGGCAAACCCACTTGTTTTAAGAAGTAGTACTGCCTGTTCAGGTTCGATTTCTCAACAACATCAAAATCAACAATCACCAGCTCACCAATGCCTACACGTGCCAACGCCACGCCACAGTTCGATCCAAGCCCCCCGCACCCTGCAATGCCTACACGGAAGCGGGACAAATGTTGCCTGATCTTCGTGTCAATCATCTCGCTCATCTTGCTTATCTTGTTTTTCTGCAAAGATAAGCAGATTGCAGGAATTATTTAGTGCCAGGTCAGTTGATGGCTCTGTTAAGCCACATGCGTTGTATTGAGAATCAACTGATGTGTGTCACCTCACGTGCCTGATTATTGGCGTAAGGAATACTCTTGCCGGTCTCACATATTATGCTGTAAAGTTAGGCATCAGTGGCATTCGGGGCGCATAAACGGGTACTTGTAGTCGGAGGGTGGCACCAGGGTCTCTTTGATGGTTCTGGGGGATGTCCACCGGATCAAATTCATGTGACTCCCGGCTTTGTCGTTGGTGCCCGACATCCTGGCCCCGCCAAAGGGTTGTTGCCCCACTACCGCACCGGTCGGCTTGTCGTTGTAATAGAAGTTCCCCGCTGCATACCGCAAAACCCTGCATGTTCTTGCCAGCACCTCACGATCAGCAGCAAAAACAGAACCCGTAAGCGCATAGGGTGAAGTGTTGTCAACCAACTTCAGCAACTCATCGTACTGATCATCCTCATAGATATATATGGTAAGCACCGGCCCGAAGATCTCCTCCTCCATTGTTTTAAAATGGGGGTTGGTTGTTACAATCACTGTGGGCTCAACAAAATACCCCTCCGACATATCACCTGCACCACCAAAAATGATCTCTGCATCAGGGGCGTCTTTGGCATGCTGGATGTACGACATGATGTTGTTGAATGATTTTTCGTCGATTACAGCATTCATAAAGTTGGTGAAATCTGTGGGTTTCCCCACCTTTATTTCAGACAACATGTTGACCATAGCCTCTTTGATTTCGGGCCACCTCCCTTTGGGCACATAGGCTCTGGAAGCAGCAGAACACTTTTGCCCCTGGTATTCGAAAGCCCCTCTTACAAAAGCGGTAGCAACAGGTTCCACTTCTGCCGAAGGGTGAACCACAATAAAGTCTTTGCCACCGGTTTCGCCCACCAGCTTCGGATAACTTTTAAAGCGTCCAAGGTTCTCTGCAACCTGTTTCCAGATCTGGTTAAAGGTTTCGGTTGAACCGGTAAAATGCACGCCGGCAAGATCCCGGTGGGCCAATACTTCCTTGCCAATCATGGCACCACTGCCCGGAATAAAGTTAATTACACCATCAGGGAGCCCCGCCTCTTTGTAGATCTTCATCAACAGATAATTCGACAGCAAGCTGGTGCTGGCGGGTTTCCACACCACGGTGTTGCCCATCAGCACCGGCGCCAGGTTCAGGTTGGCTGCAATGGCTGTGAAGTTGAAAGGTGTAATGGCAAATACAAACCCTTCCAGGGGGCGGTATTCCAAACGGTTGATGGTGCCCTTCTCCTGGATCGGCTGATCGTCATAAATCTCTGAGATATAGTGCGCGTTAAAGCGCAAAAAATCAACTGTTTCACACGCTGCATCTATCTCTGCCTGAAAGGCACTCTTGCCCTGTCCAAGCATTGTGGCAGCATTCAGCAAATAACGGTACTTCCCTGCAATCAATTCAGCGATTTTCAGGGTAACACTTACACGCTCTACCCAGGAAACCTCGGCCCAAGCCTGATGGGCATCCATCGCAGCATCTATCGCAGCTTGCACCTCCGCCTCGCCCGCCTTGTGGTAAGTGGCCAAAACATGCTTGTGGTTGTGAGGCATCACCACTTTACCGGTGTCGCCAGTGAATACCTCCCTGCCACCAATAATCAAAGGGATCTCAGTGGGTTGACTGCTTAGCTCCTCAATCGCAGCCTGTAAATTCTTGCGGTCTCTGCTGCCCGGTACATACGTCTTAACAGGTTCGTTGGCAGGCATACCGTAGGTGAAAATGGCATTGTTCATAACTCTCTCTTCCTCGTTTTACTTGTTACTCTTCAAAAAAGAAAAAAAACAGCAACACTAAAAATCAATTTACAATGAATTAAACGGTAGTGTAGACACATGGGACAATGAAATTTCACTTCTGTACTGTGTTTCTGACGTTCGATAAAGTCCACTACTAAAAACGGCAAACCCTGTAACCATCACAGCATCAGAATAAATACACTTCATGAATCCTCTCATCATACCAATTAGAAAAACAGATTATGACAGGTTTTGTTTGGTGGCTCCTCAATTTGTTGTACTTTTGAGCTGTAAAACCAAACAAGGGAGCTTTATGCCTTTTGATCCGATACGCCATTTTTACAAAAAAGCAGGATATAATCCGCGTTTAATCAAAGAGTTAGTGGTTGGAGAAAAATACACCGCTGTTATCCTGCAGGATGGACGCCTGGGTGTTTGCGCCACCTTAGGGAATGTGATGGGGCGCATTACAGCAGATTTTCAGGCTGACCTGAAGAATCCTGTACATCGGATTATTCTGAATGCCTACTTCAATGCATTGTTAAATTATGACAACGAGTATGAAGAGGGTCGTGACATTTTCGAGGAGATCCCTTTTGACAACTACAACCAGGTGGTCATGGTGGGTTGGTTTCGCACATTACACAAGAAGTTCAGAGACAAAGGACTGCCTGTAAAGGCATATGATATTCTGGAGAAGAGCAAATACCTTGACCCGCTGGAGGAGATGCACGGTGCTGTTCGGAAGGCGGATGCTTTGGTGGTCAGCTCCACGACCATTTTCAACAAAACGTTGAAAGAGATCACGGATTTGGCTTCGGCGGAGTGTGACATCTTCATGTTGGGGCCATCCACCATTATGCACCCCGATATGTTTCGCCACACCCCTGTAAAAGCTCTGTTTGGTTCGGTTTTTAAACTGCACGACAAGGCGGTAATCAATATTATTAAGTCTGGATGTGGCACACCCGAGTTTTCTGGTCATATGCGCAAAGTATTTTTGAAACGTCCCTGACAGAATTTTCTTAATTTTGTCGGATCAACAGATAGAAATCAATAGAATAGAAATCAACAGAAGGTATGGATTTACAACTTGAAGGTGTAGTGAAGGAGTTGCTCCCGATCCAGGAAGGTGAGGGGCGCAACGGACCATGGAAGAAACAGCAATTTATTTTAGAGACCCAGAGTGGTAACTATCCGCGTCACGTATGCATTATTGTTTGGGGCGACAGGATAGATCAGTTCAGGTTGCAGGAGGGAGAACAGGTGGTGGTAAACGTTGATATCGAAAGCAGGGAGTTTAATGGCAGATGGTATACCGATGTGAAAGCGTGGCGTTTGGATCGTAAACGCCAGGAGGAATCTGCGCCACCCCCATCGACAGGTGTTTCCGCTGCGCAGGATGCGCCCCCGCAGGGTAATCAGGATGACCCTTTTACCGGTGCAACAAAAGCAGATCCCTTTGATGCCGGTAACGACGACGATGATGATCTCCCCTTCT
>SKPS01000284.1 GCA_007119395.1 Lentimicrobiaceae bacterium | reverse complement strand
TGGGCTGTGCAAAAAACCTTGTCGACAGTGAACGGCTGATCAATCAGCTGTCATTGGGTGGATTGGACATCACACATGGAGACACCCCTGTACCGGCCCACACCACAATACTTAACACCTGTGCCTTTATCGCAGACGCCAAAGAGGAATCGGTTGATATGATACTGGATTTGGTACAGGCGAAAAAAAGGGGTAAAACAGAAACCATCATCGTATTTGGTTGCTTGTCGCAACGATACAAAGAGCAGCTTCGTGAAGAGATTCCCGAGGTGGATCACTTCTTCGGCTGTGACGATCTAAACCAAATGTTGGAAGTGCTTCACACGCCTTTGTTTGGAGAGCAGCTATACCAAAGAAGACTCACCACGCCGTCACACTATGCTTACCTGAAGGTGAGCGAAGGGTGCAACAGAAAATGCGCGTTTTGCATCATCCCCTCCATCAGAGGTGCGTACACGTCAACACCCATTGATGAGCTGATGAGAGAAGCGCAGTTCCTCGGTGAACAGGGAGTGAAAGAGTTGCTGCTGGTAGCCCAGGATCTCTCTTCATATGGGACAGATATCAACCAGCACCTCAAAACGCTGCTCACTGAACTCGAAACCATCAACGGCATCGAATGGATCCGGCTCCACTATGCCTACCCCAGTGGCTTTCCAACTGAGATCATCCCGGTAATGGCCGCATCAGAAAAGATAGTACCCTACCTCGACATCCCCTTTCAGCATGCGTCAGACAATCTGCTCAAGGCGATGAGACGAGGGCACACTGCCAAACAAAACCACGATATCATCAACAGGTTGCGTAAAGAGATACCTCACATTGCCTTGCGTACCACACTGATCACCGGCTTTCCCGGAGAAACGGAAGATGACTACCGCATACTCTCTGATTTTGTACAGGAGGTTCAATTCGATCGACTGGGGGTATTCCCCTTTTCTGCCGAAGAGGGAACCCATGCAGCCACCCTGCCCGATGACATTCCGCAGAAACTAAAGGAGGAGAGAGCCGAGGCCATCATGGAGATACAGGAATCCATCTCATTTGAAAAAAATCAGACCTACATCAATAGGGTGGTGGATGTAATTACAGATCGCAGAGAGGGGGAGCTGCTCATTGGCAGAACAAAAGCTGACTCTCCGGAGGTTGACCAGGAGGTGATCATACGCAATGCTCCAGGCATTCAGGAAGGAGCCATCATTCCGGTGCAGATTGAAGATGCAGCACCTTTCGACCTCTACGGAACACCCGCCTAAACAAGGTTCGGGCAAACAGGCTCCAGCGTAACATCTTTATGACCAGTCGGTGAAACCATCTTTTTTCACCTGGAGC
The DNA here is from genome assembly GCA_007119395.1 of Lentimicrobiaceae bacterium. Classification (GTDB taxonomy): domain Bacteria; phylum Bacteroidota; class Bacteroidia; order Bacteroidales; family SKPS01; genus SKPS01. Next base: position 1,806 of record SKPS01000284.1, on the reverse strand, counting down.
CTCCACCACTGCCGAATCGTGAAAGCTGGCATCATACGCCCCTGAATCGGCATCCATCAACCGACTCACCAAAGGGAATACATCACAGCACTCCATCACCTCTGAACGGCAAAACCGACACTCTTCAAGATGTAATGTCAGATCACCCAATGTTTCGGATGTAAAAACACCCATCCCCATCAGGTATTCTGCATAACGTGCAACCTCTATCGGAGTCAAATGTGTATTCCTTTCCATAACGAAAACCTGTTAATGAATCATCATGCGCCTTGGTGGCAAAATGCACTATGATCGGGAGCGCACCCTCCTGCCCCTTTTTTTTTCGGTTACCTCTTTGGTGTTCTTCAAAGAGTTTTCATCCAACGGTATATACCCCCCTAAGGAGACCATATCACAGTATTTTTCAACCAGAATCTGCAATGTGTCTTCGGCATACGCCGCACGGGGAGGAGACCCGTTCATGAGGTTGATCACATGGGCCACCTTCAAATAAAACCACTTCCGTAAACTGTCGTAATGGGTCAGGCGCACTTCAAACCGAAGAAAGAACGGAAACACGAGTTGATAAATCTCACGATCCTTTAGCTCAGAATCTTCGTTAAAGCGTGAGATCCACTCCGGAGTTACCATCGCGGCAGCCCCTGCATCCACTCGCTCAAAGTCTGATATATCAACTCCAATGCGGTACAATAGCTTCATCAACAGCCATAGCTTGTTCCGCTTCGAACCAAACATCAGCATCACTTTGTCGAATCGACGAAACTCCTCTTCAATCACATATTCAAGGGAATAAACAGCCGGCGGCTCCTCCAATTCCACCTGGTACCCCGCCAGAAATGCTTCGCGACGACCCTTCTTTCGGATATACTCCAAAACGATCTTCCGGCATACAGCAGACAGGTAAGTCCTGACCAACACCCGTCCATCAAATTGCTCTCTGATCTGATCAATCTTGGTAAAGACTTTTTCGTTTACATGCTGTACAACCTCATCAGTTTGCGTAAAATGATAGAACCCATTACAGGCATAACGGCGTGCAATCAACTCAAAAACTGGCTGATACTGTAAAAGAAGCTCAAACGGATTCTCCCGCAACAACAATACATCTTCCTTGTCGTCCTGCATAACACCTGGTTTTTATAGGTTTATAATGCAAGAGACCGGTTACATTCGGGAAAAGATTCTGTTTTGAAAAGGTGTCAGAAGAGTGATTTTTCAATCTCTCTATCTGCCGGTAAAAATAGTGGTAAAAAACAGAGCAAACCAAATCAATACACATAGATACATCGCATAAGTGCCGTAAAAACAGAGATTTTTTTTTAAAAAATAATTATCAACAACTTGTTAACATCTCATGTTAATAAAGCATAGGTTTTGATATACGCTTGATTTAAAGGAAACTCCCAGAATCGTCTATCGGGCAATCTGCACTCTGAACACCAACGGTTGGATGGTTTTGATCTGATCACTTCTTTTGCGGCGGCTGATTCTGTTAAAATATTCGAGACCAGGCTGATATTCTGGATCTGCTTCCATCATCTCCTGGATGGCATCGTAGAGATAGTCGGCTTTCAGGGCAAACCCTACGCCATCCTTTTTAATATTTTTCCCGGAGATCATACCGAGCAGATTGCCACGGCTGTCGAACAAGGGTCCACCGCTGTTTCCGGGGTTAACCGGCACGCTGATCTGGTATGAGGTGGTGTCGCTTTGATGCCCGCTAACAGAGCTGATGGATCCCTCTCCGAACACCACATCTTGTTTGCTAAAGCCGAGGGTAAACACATAGTCGCCCATATCGGCATG
>SKPS01000307.1 GCA_007119395.1 Lentimicrobiaceae bacterium | reverse complement strand
TGATCTTTTCTGCTGACTCCTCCAGTTCGAAATAGACGATCGAAGAAGCGGGATTGGGGTAGATCAGCAAAGCGTGCCATGTATCGTCTCCGTTGACCTGCTCAACAGAGCCACATATAGTAGCATAGAAGGGCAGATTCAACCGGTCGTTGTATGTGTTGAGGTCACCACCTAACATGGTAGAGAATGTGTATAGGTTATTTGGGCCGGGCTTCAGCACCTCAAAAAAAGAAACTGCCAAATCACTTTGGTGGTATTGCTCCCTGTTTCTCTATTCTTTCTATCTTCGCAGCCGGAAAAACAATGATCACTATGTTACGAACACATGACTGCGGGGCATTACGTCTCAGCGACAAGGGGGAACAGGTTACGCTGGCTGGTTGGGTTCAGCGTTCAAGGGATTTGGGCGGAATGACCTTTATTGACCTGCGCGACAGGTATGGCATCACCCAATTGGTATTCAACATGGAGACCAACGCGGCGCTTTGTGAAAAGGGTCGTGAGCTTGGCCGCGAGTATGTGATACAGGTGCAGGGCGTGGTGGCTGAGAGGTCGAACAAAAACCCCAACATGCCTACAGGTGACATAGAGATCATCGTGGGCTCTTTTGAGGTGCTAAACGCATCGAAAGTGCCACCCTTCACCATCGAAGACAACACCGACGGTGGTGATGAGTTGCGGATGCAGTACCGATACCTTGACCTGAGACGCAATGTGGTGAGGAGAAACATGGAGCTGCGTCACAGGATGGCGCTGGAGACGCGCAACCACCTGAGTGGTCTCGGATTTATGGAGATTGAGACACCCTTTCTGATCAAAAGCACGCCTGAGGGTGCCCGCGACTTTGTGGTGCCTTCTAGGATGAATCCGGGAGAGTTTTACGCGTTGCCACAGTCGCCACAGACGTTTAAACAGTTGCTGATGATCTCCGGGTTCGATCGCTACTTCCAGATCGTTCGGTGTTTCAGAGACGAGGACCTGCGTGCCGACCGGCAGCCTGAGTTCACACAGATCGACTGTGAGATGTCATTCGTTGACAGGGAGGATGTACTCTCCACCTTTGAAGGGTTGGCCTATCATCTGTTCCGCGCGGTGAAAGGGGTGGAGGTGAACACTTTTGACCGGATGACGTGGCATGATGCGATGCGGTTGTATGGTACCGACAAGCCGGACCTGCGCTTTGGCATGGAGTTAAAGGATCTGGCATCTTTGGCCAAAGGGCATGGTTTCCAGGTGTTTGACACAGCAGAGATGGTGGCTGGCATCGTGGTGCCCGGGGCAGCGGGGTACACCCGCAAGCAGGTGGATGAACTGACCGACTGGGTGCGACGCCCGCAGATCGGTGCCAAAGGGCTTGTCTATGTGCGTGTGAATGATGACGGCTCCCTCAAATCCTCCGTTGACAAGTTTTATACTGCAGAGGTGTTGAAGAGCTGGGCTGAAGCTGCCGGAGCCAATCCGGGCGACCTGATGCTGATCATGGCCGGAGATATAGAGCCCACCCGCAAAGCCCTCGGAGAACTAAGACTCGAAATGGGTAACAGACTGAAACTGCGTGATCCCAACGTATTCAAACCGCTGTGGGTGGTCGACTTTCCACTGCTCGAATGGGACGAGGAGAGCCAGCGCTTCTTCGCCATGCACCACCCCTTCACCGCACCCATCGCAGAAGACATGGAACTGCTCAATACCGAGCCGGGAAAGGTGAGAGCCAATGCCTACGATATGGTAATCAATGGCGTGGAGATCGGCGGTGGAAGCATCAGAATCCACAACCGTGAACTGCAACAGAAAATGTTTTCAGCACTTGGGTTTACACCTGAAGAGGCCCGCGAACAATTCGGGTTCCTGCTGGGAGCATTCGAATACGGAGCTCCACCCCACGGAGGAATTGCCTTCGGATTCGACAGATGGTGCTCCCTGTTCGGTGGTTCAGAATCAATTCGTGACTTTATCGCCTTCCCCAAAAACAACCACGGCCGCGATGTAATGATCAACGCTCCTGCCAATATCAGCCCCGAACAGCTGAGTGAGCTGAGAATTGCAACACTGAATGATGAGGAATAGTCGAATTTCCCGGTATTATTTTCTGGTGGATAAACGACTTAATGATTCAACCGGAATACTTAAAACTATAAAAATCCGGCAGGCCATTCCTGTCAATTATTGATCAGTATCTGTAGATGATTAAACGTATGCTTTTACTATGATGCCTTGATTCCAGCCTTATAGAAAAACCATCCATAGTTTTCCAGATTTTTGCGGTATGAGTATCCCTACGAAACACTTCGTGATAATCACCAACTTCCCGTATGATAGAGTTTTCAATGTAACTCATCTTCCGTTCAAGTCTCTCTGTGATGAGTTCCTTCTGGTGTCTTGAAAACGGACGCTTTACTTCCCAATTGTTGGTTAAGACACGAACCAGAAATCCAGGGATGCAGCCCTGATTTCAGAAGGCACCGCAACAGTTCTCTCCATTTCGCCATCAGCAATGATATGCAGCCATCTTTTCCCATACCCACCAAACTTATAAACCCTTTGCTCAGATAGTAGATAAATCTTATTCCGGTGCTTCACAGCGTGTGTAATATCACCTTGGATTTGAACTGGTATGGTGTCCTGATAAAGAGAGAATCCTGTTTCAAAATGTGTTACATTGAGAGGTGCTGATACTGGTGTTCCAGTACATCCTGTGATGTAAATGATGATTCCGACTAAAAAAACAACTTGTTTCATTACAGGGGATCTCCAATATTTGGTTCATGATTCAGACCATCATCATAATGGGAAAAACTACCTGCTTTCTTACAAAAGCCGTGCAAAAGGTAATTGTCTTGTTTACAGTTCGTCATTCCGGCTATTTGTTGATTCCACGGTTCAGTGCTTCAATGATGCCGTCGGCCTCTTCTTCTGAAAAGTATCCACTGATGGACAATCTGCCGTTGGGGATTGCTGAGTGAACCAACGGCATGGAAAGAATCTGTTTTTCAACAACTATCGCCAATGGTTTTCCAATATTGGCCTTCGTGAGTAAATAGAATTTGCGTGCACCCTCCTCTGTTAACGTCAAATGAATTGCCAGCATTTTGTCATCAAACGGGCTGTATCCTTTTTCAATCAGCATAATATCCTTTGGA
>SKPS01000220.1 GCA_007119395.1 Lentimicrobiaceae bacterium | reverse complement strand
CAGCAAGATTGCGGTAGTCAATCTTAGTGGTAGCAGTTGAAGGATTTTGTATAACGATTACTCCATCACTCATGGTGAAAGAGGAGCTACTATTGCGGATATCGAAACTTCCCCTACCGGCATTATTACCAATTATGGCTACCGTCATCACACCACCACTCATGGTAAAATCAATGGCTGGTGTAGCTGTATTCGTTGCAGCGGAAAAACGCCCGGCGATGGTTAATTCCCCTCCCTCAATGATCAGAGTAGAATTTTCAGAATACTGCAGTGAGTTCCCCGGATTGGTTCCAATATTTGTGACTCCATCTGTTTGCCTGAGCAGTCCACTCAGGCTCCACGAAAAGCTTCCGGCTTCTATGGCACCTCCATTATTCCAGAAGCCGCCTTCTGCCGGAACATTTGCTTGGTCATTGCCATTAAAGGGTCTGATCGTGGATGCGTGTGACAACTTGAAGGTTCCGCTGATGAGCTGCAAAAAACTATTTGACGCATCAAAATCAGAACCTGTAGCGTCTATCTCAATACCAGAGGCCACTTCCAGAATCCGTTCTTGTAACCCTTTCTCAACAACAAGTTGATGAAAAGATGAAACAGCACTCCCATCGATGGTCTGCAAATTATTCGTGCCATTAAAAGTCACCGCCCAGTCATTATGTACAAACCCCCCATGGTTTGTCCAGTCACCACTTACTGTGATATCACCTGTGAGCCCAAGCGTACCGGCAGCTTCTATGAGCACATCGTGGTAACTGCTGGCACTGTTGAAGGTTCCGGCCTCTATATGAAGAAGTTCGCTTACGGCAAGCGTGCCCGAGGCTGTGACCGACCCTCCGGGTTTGTTGATGACCAGGGTGCTAAAAATATTCGCACTGGTTCCACCCAGCGAATGGGCGCCACTTCCGGAGAAAGTCACCGTGCCGTTGCCAGCCACAAAGGTGCCGTTGTTGGTAAAACTGCCGTCAAGGATCGCATCATGATCATCAAGATCCAATGTCCCTGCAACAATACTGAGGTCACCGCTAAGAGTAAGAGCCGATGAAACAGTAACGGTATTTCCGGGGTTATCTACAGTGATATCCAGTGGGGTGTTTTGAAAAAGAGCATCCCCTGTCACCTGATCAGCAACACCGGCATAGGTATATGAGGCTCCTGAAGAGTAGGTGCGGGAACCGGTTACCTGTACACTTCCGTTGGCTCCGGAAACTGATATCCCTTCAGGGGATCCGATTATCAAATGGGCTCCGGGTGCAAGAATAAAGTTGCCAGCGCCTGTTACAACAGCATCACCCATGAGGGTTAAGGTGCCATTAACGGTAATGTTTTCAGCAACACCCAAGGCAGATCCTGCTTGTATAATCAAGGTGCCTCCTGATTGTACAACCACCCCGGGGAAGGCAAAGTTACCGGCCAATGTCACAACATGACCGGCATGAATCTCCACATCATCACCAGGACAATCGGTAACCAGCGCATTCGGTTCCACAGCAGCCGGCACCCATGAAGTCCCGTCAAAGAACTCCCAGGTGGCAGGATCATTCCAAGGACCGGAAGTTACAGATCGGTACTTTTGCTGAAGTGCTTGCGCTACAGTTATGGTATTAGAATGAACACTGACTGAAACCCCATCATGACTTCTGACGCGATAGTAATAAGTGTTTTGACAAAAGTCAAGACCTGAAACCACTTGAGAAGTGCCAGTCACTGAAAGGTCTTCATATCCTGCAACAAAGGTATCGAACGTACCGGAAGTGCTAACATCCAGACGATAATCTATAGCTGACGGTACTGCATCCCAATTGGCAGTAAAAGCATCCGTTGCAACAGCTGTTGCAGCTGTTGCAACGGGAGGAACTGAAAGAGAGGCTACTGAGCCTAAAACAGTAAGGCTGCTGGAGGCGTTTCCGCCTGGAAATCTACCTACCGCAAAGGTTCCTCCCCCACTAGTTGCTCCCCAGGCAATCAAGCGTAAAGTAATGGTTGTTCCGGCAGGAACATTCTGCAAAGCAGCAATACTACTTAAATCAACAGCAGGTTGATCAACACCATCTGCTGTGCTGGTAAAACCAACATCGGATGATCCTACATCCGAATAATTCACGCCATCCAGTGAGTATTGCCACCTATACATATCAGGCCCAGTACCACTGCGTCTTAACCTGGAGTTTAGCGTTGATAAAGAAACACGAAAACCTGGTTGGGCCTCGACAGTAAAATAGATGTAATCATGATTATCTATTGCTTGAGCCTTCGTGCCATTCAACGTAAACTGATTAGATGAAAATGCTCTGAGTAAACCAGCAGGGTTAATTCCGACTCCTCTGTTTAGATCTGATGGAAGGACATCCGGATATGTTATCGTAGAGGGTGATGTTGCCTGATCACCAGGCTGCCCATCAAGCTGCCAGGCCAACAGTGTAGTCTGGGCATTAACATGGCAAAATTGCATCAAGACTATAAGCAGGGGTAGCAAAAATTTTGCTAAGTGTAGGTCTTTCATTGGGTAACGGTTTGTTATTCAAGAGCATTCAAATATCGGAAAATAGCCTGGCTAATTTATACAGAAACGTGGAATAAATGGCAATATTTATGAACCATATCGCTAATTTTACAAACAACCTCCTGTGAATAAACCAAATCATCACAATACCGGGAGAAAAGTTAGAGAACCATTCGTGTTTAGTCTGTAGTTGCAAGTTTTTAACCTTCATCAGAGTCTCACTATAAAAGGGGGGTAGTTAGCTTGATCCAGAACGAGAATCCAAAAACCATATCCCAAGAACACAATACGTCCGCAAAGCAAAAAAAAAGAGGAGAAGCTCTCGCTCCTCCCCTTCTTAAGGCTCATATTGCGCTGAACTAAATTAGCACATTTGCTAATTAGCACATTTGCACATCAATATTACTTCTGGCTGACAATCTTGACAGAGCGCGTCATGGTGGCTCCTTGGGTTGTCAGGCGCAGGGTAGCGGTATAGACACCTGGGCGAAGGTCGCCTGTGTCAACTGTGAAGGTATAGTCACCCGCTGTTTGTGTTTCATTGACAGGCTCTGCCACTTTGCGGCCAAGCAGGTCGTACACTTCCAGTACCACTTTGCCATCAACAGGGATGTGATAAGCAAAGGTGGTGTGGCTGCTGAACGGGTT
>SKPS01000014.1 GCA_007119395.1 Lentimicrobiaceae bacterium | reverse complement strand
CTCGGTGATCGATCCGGCGGTAATCGGTTAAATGTTAGTTGTGTAAGGCTGAATCAGCTCAATGGCTTGATCCGCTTATCACACAGAAGCTCTCTGAGCATGCCGGACTTCTTTAATGGTGGGCTCAACTTTTTTTATCAACAAATTTTTCTATTTTTGCCTCCGCACATGGATACGGCGATGGTTGGTTCGAAGGGATAAATCAGTATGTCACTCTTGTGCGGGCTTTCTCCGGTAAGGGTTTATGCAGGCTTTTTTGCCGGAGGTTTTTTGTTGGATTATAACACGAACGTAAATCATTATATTATTATGCAGACGAAACTTCAGGAGCTGACGGAGAAGATCTACCGTGAGGGGGTTGTTAAGGCTGAGGCCGAGGCGGCCGGTATACTGGACAAGGCCAGGGAGGATGCGAAACAGTTGATGGATCGTGCGAAGCGTGATGCGGAAACGATTCTTTCTGATGCCAAAAACGAAGCTGAGGAGACCAAGCGAAACGGTTTAAACGAATTCCGTTTGGCAGCCCGGCAGATGATGTCGGATGTAAAGCAGCAGATTGTATCGCTTATTGAAAACGAGGTGATTGCTAAGCCTGTTTCGGGTGTGTTCAATCAGGATGAGTTTGTGAGGGAGTTGATTCTTTCGGTTGTGAAGAACTGGAGCCCTGCAGAAGGGGAGTCGGTTCAGCTTGAGGCGTTGTTGCCTCAGGAGAAGCTCAAGGCGATGGAAGAGTTCCTCACTGTTGGTGCAGGGAAGGTGTTGAGCGAAGGGGTATCACTCACCGGTAGCGACAGGCTCAAATCGGGCTTTTCCATTGGCCCCGCCGAAGGTGGCTACCGCATCTCTTTCAGCGATGAAGACTTCACCCGGTTTATCAAAGCGTATCTGCGCCCCAAACTGATGGAGCTTCTGTTTGATGCTGAAAATCAAGGTTAGCAACCTCGAGCCCATTGCCACATGGTGCCGGACAGTCCCGGTAAGCCGGATGTCAGCAATGATGTGCCGGCGACATCAGACCCTTGGTGTCACGCAGAAGCTGCATGACATTGCCCTTGTGGAAAATGTGCAAGATGAAATGGTCAGGTATTAGTAACAGGTAAACCGATTAGATCAGAAAGGATTCCCATTGTGAAACGAAACTACTACTATCTTGTTGCCGGATTGCAGGACCTGTTCCCAGGTATCAACAAACTGATACTGGATCAGATCGGCTTCAGAGAGTTGCTTAGTGAACATCTACACCCGTCAGACTACAGGCTGGTGAGGATGTTGTACCTGGAATATGATAACAGCAATTTGTTGAATTTGCTGCAAGAGAAAAACCTCCCTTTCGATGAGAGAGGCAACTACTCTGCCGACTTCCTCCTGGAGCAGTTCAGAGAGCCGGAAGGGGTTCCCGACTACATGGCTACCTTTATTACTGCCTTCAGGCAGCAGGAGCCCGTGTACCCGGGGCTGAGCCCTGAAAATGAGCTGTCCACTCTCTTCTATCAAGAGATGCTGCAGTCAACAGACGGCTTCCTGAACGAATGGTTCAGGTTCTCCATGAACATGAAAAACCTGCTCACCGCTCTGATCGCCAGACAGCAACAGATCCCTTATGAACACCAGGTGATCGGGGATGATGAGGTGTCTAACGCCATCAGAAAAAGTCACCTGAGAGATTTTGGCCTGGGCAGCGAGCTTGAGTACCTCGAAAAGATAACGGAGATCGCGTCCATGGACGATTTCACCGAGAGGGAGAAAGCGATTGACCAGGTGATATGGGACTACCTGGATGAGCGTACGTTTTTTGAATATTTTACCATTGACAGGATCCTTGCTTATGTGATCAGGCTCGATATGGTGAGTCGCTGGATGGCGATTGATACCGAGCGTGGCATTGAACTGTTCAGAAAGGCGCTGGAGGCGCTGCAAGGGGAGTATCAGTTACCGAAATTATTTACAGACAAAAAGTGATATGAAGACAAAAGGAAAGGTTACAGGCATTATTGCGAACCTGGTTGTTGTTGAAACCGAAGGGACAGCGGCACAGAATGAGATTTGTTTTATTCTGCATGGTGATTCGCGGTTGATGGCTGAGGTGATCAGGATTACCGGCAACAAGGTGTATGTGCAGGTTTTTGAGAGCACACGTGGTTTGAAGATTGGCACTGACGTGGAGTTTCAGGGGCACATGCTCGAGGTGACGCTGGGACCCGGCATCTTGTCAAGGAACTACGACGGCTTGCAGAACGATCTCGACAAGATGGAGGGTGTGTTTCTGAAGCGTGGTGATTATACAGCACCACTGGATCATGAAAGGAAGTTTGCTTTCACACCCCTGGCGTCAGTTGGCGACAAAGTGGAAGCGGGCATCTGGCTTGGTGAGGTCAAAGAGAACTGGATGCCTCACAAGATTATGGTTCCGTTTACCTTCAAAGGTGAATATGTGGTGAAAGAGATCACGGCTGCAGGGGAGTACTGCATTGATGACCAGATGGCAGTGTTAACGGATGAATCGGGTCGTGATCATGTGGTGACCATGGTGCAGAAGTGGCCGGTGAAGGTGCCGATTCGCGCATACCGTGAAAAGCCAAGACCATTCCGTATTCTGGAGACGGGTTACCGCGTAATCGACACGCTGAACCCCATGGCTGAAGGTGGCACCGGATTTATCCCAGGGCCTTTCGGATCAGGGAAAACAGTGGTACAGCACAACCTCTCAAGAAATGCTGAAGCAGACCTGGTGATTATCGCTGCCTGTGGTGAGCGTGCCAACGAGGTGGTGGAGGTGTTTACTGAGTTCCCGGAACTCGATGACCCACGTACCGGTCGTAAGCTGATTGAGCGTACCACCATTATCGCGAACACCTCAAACATGCCGGTGGCCGCACGTGAAGCCTCTGTATATACTGCCATGACCATCGCAGAGTACTACCGCTCGATGGGGCTCAGAATCCTGCTGCTGGCAGACTCTACCTCGCGCTGGGCTCAGGCCCTCAGAGAGATGTCGAACAGAATGGAGGAGCTGCCCGGCCCTGATGGATTCCCGATGGACCTCCCGGCCATTATCTCCAACTTCTACTCCAGAGCAGGTATCGTTTACCTTAACAACGGCGAAACCGGTTCCATCACCTTTATCGGTACCGTGTCTCCGGCAGGGGGTAACCTGAAAGAGCCTGTGACCGAATCAACAAAAAAAGCAGCCAGGTGCTTCTACGCCCTCTCTCAACAGAGAGCCGATAGCAAAAGATACCCCGCCATCGATCCCATCGACAGCTACTCCAAGTATCTCGAATACCCCGAAATCGCTGAATACCTTAACAGCACCATCGCAGATAACTGGACCGATAACGTATTGGAGGCCAAAGACATCCTCCTGAGAGGAAAAGAGACATACGAACAGATCAATATCCTTGGTGACGATGGCGTTCCGCTCGATTACCACCTCAAATACTGGAAAAGTGAACTGCTCGATTTCGTGATCCTGCAACAGGATGCCTTCGACCCGATCGACCAAAGGTGCCCGCTGGACAGGCAGCACTTTATGCTTGACCAGGCGCTCGATATCTGTAGAAAAGAGTTTGAGTTTGAATCGTTCGAAGAGGTGGCTCCCTGGTTTAAAGAGGTGATTAACCTGTTGAAACAGATGAACTTCGCAGAGTTTAACTCAGAAGACTTTGAACGATACGGCAAGCTCCTCGCCGATAAGCTCACAGAGCGTGAAGCCAAAGCTGAGGATGAAGACGAAAAGGCTGCCTGATCACGGTTGAACACCCGGAATCTGCTAAGGACTTAAGAGCAGCAGATAAGTTGGTTTATGTTGAATAAATATTAGAAGAACAAAAGATATGGAAAGAGAGACGAGTGCTTTTCAGCGGATATACACCCGCCTGTTTCAGTTAACCAAGGCCACTGTGTCATTGAAGGCTACAGGTATTGGTAATGAGGAGCTTGCCATTGTTGACGGCAGGCTGGCCCAGGTGGTGAAGATCATTGGTGAGATGGTGACGCTGCAGGTTTTTGCCGGTACAGAGGGTATTGCCACCAATGCTGAGGTGGTGTTTACAGGCAAGGCGCCGGCTTTGCGTGTGGGTGAAGACCTTGCCGGTAGGTTTTTCAACGCCTACGGCGAACCGATGGATGGAGGCCAGATCCTAGGCCAGGAGAGGGAAATCGGAGGCCCCAGCGTGAACCCCGTAAGACGTAAGCAGCCTTCAGAATTGATCGCTACCGGTATCGCAGGGATCGACCTGAACAACACCCTGGTAACAGGGCAAAAGATCCCCTTCTTTGCCGATCCCGATCAGCCCTTTAACCAGGTGATGGCCAACGTGGCGCTACGAGCCAAAGCGGATAAGATTATCCTGGGAGGTGTTGGTCTTACCAACGATGACTACCTCTACTTTAAACATGTGTTCGACAATGCCGGTGCCCTCGACAGGATTATCGGCTTTATCAACACCACCGAGAACCCACCCGTGGAACGACTGCTGGTGCCCGATATGGCGCTGTCGGCCGCGGAATACTTCGCCGTGGAAAAACAGGAGAAAGTGCTTGTGCTGCTCACAGACCTTACGCTCTATGCCGATGCGCTGAGTATCGTGTCTAACAGAATGGACCAGATTCCATCGAAAGACAGTATGCCGGGATCTCTCTACTCTGACCTGGCACGCCTCTACGAAAAGGCGGTGCAGTTCCCCGATGGAGGCTCCATCACCATTATCGCCGTGACCACACTCTCGGGCGGTGATATCACACACGCTATCCCCGACAACACCGGATATATCACCGAAGGGCAGCTCTTCCTCAGGAAAGACAGTGACGTAGGGAAGGTGATCGTGGATCCCTTCAGAAGCCTCTCGCGTCTGAAGCAGCTCGTGATTGGCAAAAAGACCAGGGAAGACCATCCGCAGGTGATGAATGCCGCCGTGAGACTCTATGCCGACGCCGCCAATGCGAAAACGAAACTCGAAAATGGCTTCGACCTTACCGACTACGACGAGCGTACCCTCGGATTCGCATCCGCCTACTCTGAAAAACTCCTCGCCATCGACGTGAACATCGATATCGATACCATGCTCGAAACGGCCTATGAGCTGTTCAGAGAGTACTTCTCGCCGGCAGAGGTGGGTATCAAGCAGGTGTTTGTTGACAAATATTGGAAAAAAGAAGCAGCCACCGCGGCTGAATAACCACGTTATCTGAGATTGGTATGGCGATAAAGTTTCAATACAACAAAACATCTCTGCAGCAGCTCAACAAGCAGTTGCGTGTAAGGGAGAGGGCTTTGCCCACCTTGCGCAACAAAGAGGCTGCGTTGCGCGTGGAGGTGAAGAACGCCAGAAACACCGTGGAAGAGTATGAGCGTGAGCTGGCGCGAAAAATTGAAGCGTACCGCCATGCTGTCGCACTGTGGGATGAGTTCGATAACTCACTGGTGAATCTCGACAGCGTGGAGGTGGGCGTGAAAAAAATTGCCGGTGTGAAGACCCCGGTTTTGCAGGAGGTGCAGTTTCGTGTGAAAGACTATAGCATGTTTAATAAGCCAACATGGTACCCTGACGGTATCAGGGTGCTGCAGGAACTGGCCACGGTGGCCATCGAACGTGAAGTGTTTCACGACAAGATGGTGCTGCTGGAACATGCAAGACGCAAAACCACCCAGAAAGTGAACCTCTACGAAAAGGTTCAGATACCCGGATTTCAGGATGCTATCAGGAAAATCAAACGATACCTTGAAGATGAGGAGAACCTCTCGAAAGCATCCCAGAAAATTGTAAAAACCCGTTTACAGGCAATGGAGGAGGGCGTATGATAGTACCTATGTCAAAGTTTTCGTTTTTGGTGTATCATCACGACTATGACGCTTTCCTTGAAAGTGTAAGGCGTCATGGTGTTGTACACCTGATCGGGCGCGACGAGGAGGTGTCTGATCAGGAGCGTGAGAGATACGCGTTGCTGAAACGCATACAACATGTGGTGCGGGAGCTCCTGAAGCGCAATATCGATGCGACCGGTGGCGCCGTAGGTGATGATGCCAATGGCAGTGAACGGTTTGCGGAGGTCACCGCTTTGCTGGAGGAGCGTGAGAACCTGCAGCGCATGATAGCACAAAACGCCAAAGAAGTGAACCAGGTGAAGCCCTGGGGTGACTTTGCAGCAGAAACCCTGAAGGCGCTCCGCGAGCGTGGCATCAACGTGCGGTTTTATACGGCTCCTGCCAGGAAATTTAACACAGAATGGCCCGCGCAATACCCCATCGAAGTGCTGGGCAACATGGCCGGACTGGTCTATTTCGTGTTGGCCGATACCGGTGATGGATCGGTGGAGATCGACGCCGATGAGATGAGGCCGCCCGAACGACCCCTTGGTGAACTGCTGAAGCAAAAAGAGGAGCTGGAGCAATCGTTGCAAAAGACTGAAAAACAGCTTGATGAACATGCTGCCCACAGCATTGAAGCCCTGAAAAAGTATGGTTATGATGTGTTGGGTGACCTGGAATGGGAGAAGGCGATGGGATCGGCTGCCAGCACCTCCGGCGAGAAAGTGAAGCTGCTCCAGGGGTGGGTCCCCGAAGAGCGGAAGGAAGAGCTGGTGCAGTACCTCGAAGAAAACAAAATCCTGTATGTGGTCGACAAGCCTGTAAAAGATGAGAAGGTGCCTGTACTGCTCAAAAACAACAAGTTCTCGAAAGACTTCGAGCCGTTGGGCGAGCTCTACAGCATGCCCGATTACAAAGAGCTGGACATGACCCCCTTCTTTGCCCCGTTCTACCTGGTGTTCTTTGGATTCTGTCTGGGTGATGCCGGTTATGGAATCCTGATGGCCATTGCTGCACTGCTGATGAAAAAGCGGGTGAGGCAAACCCTTCGTGGCACCATGAACCTGATCTTCTACCTGGGTATCTCAACCATCGCGTTTGGTATCCTGGGAGGAACATTCTTCGGAATCCCACTCTATGAAACCAACCTGCCGGTATACAGTACCCTGGCAGAACGGTTTGCCGCCCAAGGGACCGATATCAACAACCTGCTCTTCTACCTGGCACTTATGCTGGGAGGTGTGCAAATAATGTTTGGTATGGTGCTGAAGGCCATGAACGAGATGCGACAGATGGGGTGGAGGTATGCACTCAGCACCATCGGATGGATTATACTGCTGACAGGCATTGTGGTCATCGCGCTGGTAAACCAGCTCGCCAATGTCCCCATGGAGAGCCTTAACCCTTATCTCTACGTGCTGGTCGCCATAAGTGGTGCCATGATCCTTCTGCTCAACACCCCCGGGAAAAATGTTGTGATGAACGTAGGTGTTGGCATTTGGAATACCTATAATATGGTTACCGGAATACTGGGGGACCTGCTCTCCTATATCCGTCTGTTCGCCCTGGGAATCGCCAGCGCCATTATGGGGTTTGTGTTTAACAGCCTCGCTGTTGAAATGAGCGGGTCCATACCGGTGGTGAGCGCCATCGTGATGGTGATTATTCTGGTGATAGGCCACAGTATCAATCTTTTTATGGCAGGGCTGGGCGCTTTTGTGCATCCACTCCGCTTAACGTTTGTTGAGTTTTATAAAAACGCCGGATTCACCGGTGGAGGGAAAAAATATCATCCTTTCAAAAAAATATCTTAATCAATAAAATATCTTAACTTAAAAACATACACAATTACATTATGGAACCAATTGTTTTAGCTTACATCGGGATTGGGTTGATGGTCGGATTGGCCGGTATTGGAAGTGCTTATGGTGTATCTATGGGAGGTAATGCTTCGGTAGGTGCGATGAAGAAGAACAACGAAGCGTTCGGGAACTATCTTATTTTAAGTGCACTTCCCGGCACGCAGGGCCTTTATGGCTTTATGGGGTTCTTTATTCTTTCGGGGTATCTGGTGCCCGATATCACCTGGGCCAATGCAGCGGCCATCTTTGGTGCCGGTCTGGCGCTTGGATTTGTAGGGCTGTTGTCAGGTATTCGTCAGGGGCAAGTGTGTGCCAACGGTATCGCAGCCATCGGATCAGGGCATCAGGTGTTTGGCAACACCATGATTCTGGCCGTATTTCCTGAGCTCTATGCGATCATCGCCTTTGCAGCCACTTTCCTTATCTCCGGAGCCCTCTGATCAGCAGTCTGAATTCAGCCGAATGGATTAAGAGAGTTCTGTAGCCAACGGCTGCGGAATAGAAATTACCCACTGTACCGGATCCACTTCCAAAGTTCCCGGTACGTGGGTTTTTTGCCATACATAAGAATACCGGTTCGGTAAATTTTTCCGGCCAGCCAGGTCATCACCAAAAAGGCCAGCAGCAGAGAAGCCATGCTCAGCCCCAGCTCCCACAAAGGCACTCCAAACGGAATACGCATCATCATGGTGATGGGAGAGGTGAAGGGTATAATCGACAACCAGAAGGCGACCGGCCCCTGCGGATTGTTCATAATAAACGATGACATCACGATGGCAAAGATCATAGGAATGGTCACCGGCAGCATAAACTGCTGTGTGTCTGCTTCGTTATCAACCGCTGATCCTATGGCCGCAAACATGGCGCTGTACATCAGATATCCAAAGAGGAAATAGAACAGGAAAGCGAACAGGATGCTCACCAACGGGATCCTGTCGAGCAGACTGTAAACCCCTTCAAGGAATGGGTTTACATCTGGGTTGATCGCCAGGTTTTCACCCGGGATCACACCATTGCCGGGAGGTGTAAACTGCTGCTGCATAAGATTGTCAGGGCTGAAGCTCTCAGGGAAAGCCACCGAGACAAACCCCACAATCACCATGGTGAACACAATCCACAACAAAAACTGCGTGAGACCCACCATGGCCACGCCAATGATCTTGCCCATCATCAACTGAAAGGGTCTGACCGAAGAGATGATCACTTCAACGATCCGGCTGGTCTTCTCTTCAATCACGCCACGCATCACCAACGAGCCAAACATGAATATAAAGAAGTAGATCACCAGTCCGCTTGCCAGCGAAAGGATCGAGAGCTCTACAGGGTTTCCAATGCTGTCGGTCTGGTTATCGATCAGCCCAACATTCACCCTCACTTTACGGGTGTCCAGCTCCTGCTTTGAGATCCCAAATTCTGACAGCAACTGCACTTCATCAAGGATGTTCTGCAACTCTGAACGGATGTACTCAATGTTGGAAATGCCGATCTGGGTTTCGAAAAAGATGGGCGCACTGACCCGTGTAACGCTCTCGCGCATAATATAGAGCACTCCATCCATGCGCTCTGCACGGGCCCTCTCCCTGGCCTTGGCAATCGGGTCTTCAGTAGAGGTGAACTGCAACGAACGGGTGTCACGGATGCGATCGGTAAACAGACCCGTTTCATCCACCACCAGCAGTTGATACACCTTGTCTGATTTCTGAGATAGATACACGGGAAGTATCATCACCCCGGCCATCAGCAGTGGCCCAAGAATCGTCATGATGATGAAAGACCTCTTTTTTACCCTGGTAAGATATTCTCTCTGTATGATGAGCCAGATCTTGTTCATATCGATTGGTTGTTTTTTGCCGGATTGTTTTCATTGACCAGACGGATGAAGATGTCATTCATGCCGGGCATGATTTCGTGGAAATGCTTTATTTCACCCAACTTCATCAGCTCTTGCAGCAGGTGGTTCGGTTGGTCGGCAGTGGTGAGTTCCACCCTGAGCCGTACCAGCCCGTTGTCACGCTCTGCCGACAATGTCTTGCACCCTTCAGGCCGGATCTCGTCTACGGTTTTTTCTGTCATCAGTTCAATGGCATACTGCTGTTCGCTGAAGCGTCTTCTGATTTCTGACACCTTCCCCTCCAGGATCTTTTCTGATCTGTGGATCAGGGCGATGTCATCACAGATCTCCTCTACCGAGGCCATGTTATGGGTTGAAAAGATGATGGTGGCCCCTTCATCACGCAAGGCCAGAATCTCCTCTTTCAGCAACTGGGTGTTGATGGGGTCAAAGCCTGAGAATGGCTCGTCGAAGATCAGCAGCTTCGGCTTGTGCAATACCGTTACAATAAACTGCACCTTCTGTTGCATCCCCTTCGACAGCTCCTCCACTTTTTTGTTCCACCAGTGCAGAATATCGAACTTCTTAAACCATATTTTTAGCCTTTTCTCCGCTTCACCACGAGGGATCCCTTTAAGCCGGGTCAGGTAGAGTGCCTGCTCGCCCACCTTCATTTTTTTGTACAGCCCCCTCTCTTCCGGAAGGTAACCAATGATGTGTATGTGTTCAGGGCGCAATGGTTTTCCGCCGATCAGCACTTCGCCACGGTCGGCGGCCGTGATCTGGTTGATGATACGGATCAGCGTGGTCTTTCCGGCTCCGTTAGGACCCAGCAACCCATATACACTCTGTTCCGGAACGGATATCGTTACATCTTTCAACGCCTGGTGAGCAGCATACGACTTCCATATGTTTCGTGCTTCAAAAAAATTCATAGGTCAAGAGCGTATTGTTTGTGTATATAAACCGAAAAAGGGATCTGGTTGTTTCAACGGTTCAACAGACCCCCTTGTTGTGGCAATCAGTCCTGGAAGTACTCTTTCATCCGGTCGAAAAAGCTTTTGTCTCTGGCGGTAGGCTTGGGTGTGAAGTTTCCGGATTGCTGAAGTTGTTCCAGTATCTTTTTCTCCTCTTTGTTGAGGTTCTGCGGAGTCCATACATTGATATTCACCAGCAGGTCGCCCCGTTGGTTGTAGTTAACACCGGGCAGCCCCTTCCCTTTAAGCCGGAACACTTTGCCGCCCTGTGTTCCTCCGGGGATTTTAATACGTGCTTTCCCTTCCAGGGTGGGCACTTCGGAAGTGGTACCCAGCACTGCATCGGGGAAGCTTATGTAGTGGTCATAGAGCAGGTTTCTGCCATCACGCACCAGTTCGGGGTGGGGCAACTCCTCAATCAACACAATCAGGTCGCCGGGTATGCCACCACGGGCACCGGCATTCCCCTTGCCGCCAAAAGAGATCTGCATCCCATCCTCCACTCCGGCTGGAATGTCTATATTGATCACATCAGCCTCTTTTACAATACCATGCCCCTGACAGCTTTCACACTTGCTGGCAATCACCTGCCCCTCACCGCCACAAGCCGGACAGGTAGAGGTGGTTTGCATCTGGCCAAGAAAGGTATTGGTGACACGGGTTACCTGCCCCGCTCCTCGACAGGTGGAACAGGTCTGATAAGAACCCCCGTCACGGGCACCGGAGCCCTTGCAGGAGGAACAAGATACATACTTGTCAACCTTGATCTTCTTTTCAACACCTTTGCTGATCTCCTCCAAAGTGAGCTTCACCTTGATGCGAAGGTTTGACCCGCGGTTTACACGGCGGCTGCGACCACCCCGCTGCTGCCCAAAGCCACCAAAGCCTCCGAAGATATCCCCGAAATGACTGAAGATATCATCCATGTTCATAGAGAATCCACCATAGCCACCACCACCCTGGTTGCCCAAACCGGCATGACCAAAGCGATCGTATTTCTGTCGCTTGTCAGGATTACTCAACACTTCGTACGCCTCAGCAGCCTCCTTGAACTTCTCCTCAGCCGTTGCATCACCGGGGTTCTTGTCAGGATGATACTTGAGCGCCTGCTTCCGGTATGCCTTCTTGATCTCCTCAGCACCCGCTTCCTTGCCAACCTCCAATACCTCGTAATAGTCTCGTTTTGCCATAAAAAAACCCTTTAGT